>FR889440.1:27205-27591 GCA_000432895.1 Firmicutes bacterium CAG:449
GAACAAATCCTTATTTAGAAGGAACTTTACAAGCAGAAATGACAGCATCATTATTTGGAGATCCTCAAAACTTAAATAAACAATATGATAAAAATGGTGATAATAAAATTCAACTTGTTTTATTAAAAGGTGAAATTGCTCACCAAGATAGTGAATTAAGGAGTAATGCATATTTAGAAACTTTAAAAGAAAAAGGCTATGAAGTTGAAGTATTAACAAGTAGATATTGCTCTTGGGACAAAGAAAAAGGTTATGAAGAAATGAAAAATGTTTATCAAGAATTTTCTTCTCAAATAGAAATGATTTCTTCTAATAATGATGATATGGCACTTGGAGCAATTGAATATTTAAAAACACAAAATGTTTTTAATAATAATTATTTACCA
>FR889440.1:27622-27860 GCA_000432895.1 Firmicutes bacterium CAG:449
TGGTGTTGATGGAACTACAAATGGAAAAAAAGCCATTGAAGAAGGTTTTTTATATGGAACAGTTATTAATGATAATGTCAAGCAAGCTAAAATGATTTCTTATTTTGTCAATTGTTTTGTTAATAATAAAAAAATTGATATTTCTTTAAGTAGCAATCATTGCATTTATATTGATGGAAAAATCTTAACAAAAAAATCTTTATAAAGTGAATAAATAAATTAAAATTTCACACAATAA
>FR889440.1:27892-28137 GCA_000432895.1 Firmicutes bacterium CAG:449
AATAAGACTAGTTGAAAAAGCAATTAGTATGTTTTTTTACATGTTTTTTAAAGAAATTTACATTTTTTTTAGAAAAAAAGCAATGTATTATCTTAACGTAAATAAATGTTAGCGCTTACATTTAACTGGAATTTAAGGAGGAAATTTTAATGAAAAAAAGAATAATTCCAATTACTGCAATCATGGCTATAATGTTAACTTCATGTGGAGGAACAAAAGCATGGAGTTGGTCAGATGCATCTAGT
>FR889440.1:28146-28847 GCA_000432895.1 Firmicutes bacterium CAG:449
ATGCATCTAGTGATGGTGTTTTGAAGTACTGCTTACTCATTGGCCAAACTGATCATAATGACTCTGCTGCAAGAACCGGTGGTATTAGAGAAGCTTTGCATACTAGACCAACTGCTACTACTAATGCAAATACTGAAAAACCTATTGAAGGTGAAATTACTTTAAATGGTAAAACATATAAAGTTCAAGAAATTGAACATGCTGAACAAAAAAATAATGCAGGAGCTACATGGGATCAACAAACTGCAACTAGTACTGCTGAAACATGGATTAATAAACATGGTAATGATATTGATTTCTTTGTTTCTAATAATGATGGTATGGCTGAAGGGGCTATTGGAGCATCTAACTGGATTGAAGGTATGCCAATCTTTGGATATGATTCAAATAATTCAACTTTAGATTTAATTAATCAAGGAAAGATTATGGGAACTATTAACCAAAATGCATCTGCACAAGTTGCTGGTATTTTCATGCTTGCTAGAAACTGTATTGATGGAGTTGAAAACCCAATTCAAGAAGGATTTACAACTACTTCAAGTAATGGTTATGGAAAAATTTCATCTGAATATAACTATAATGAAAAAGACCATTCAATGTTAGTTAATAACTTTGCAATTACTAAAGATAATGTTAATCAATATTTAAATAAATCTGCTTCTGATTTGGTTGATGAAAATGTTAGTAAAGGTACAACTGCA
>FR889440.1:28855-32491 GCA_000432895.1 Firmicutes bacterium CAG:449
GTAAAGGTACAACTGCAAGTAAAGAAATCTTCTTAGATTATTATAATAATAATGATACATTCTTAAATTCAAATATGAAACCATTATTTAATATATATAAAGATAAATTTAATTTTAGTTTTAATGAAGTTGCAGGTGATAGTAACTCAGAAGCATCTGTTATGGATAGATTAATCAAAAAATATGATGGATATTGTATTAATATGGTTAAAACTACTGCAGCAAGTTCATATTTAGATAAAATTTATGAATTGCACGGAAGTCCAAGTGAAAAAATTGACGCACCAGTAATTTTCTGGAATAGACAACCTACTCAAGAAAGTGGAGTAGTCAATGCTGATGTGATGAAAGATAATAGATTTAGTAATATTTACTATGTTGGATTCGATGCAATTCAAGGTGGTAAATTACAAGGACAAATGATTGTTGATTTTCTTTTAGCACAAAAATAAAAAAATTTAAGGCTTGGTTAATTAAACTAAGCCTTAATTAGTTAAAAGAAAGGAAAAGATAAAATGGAAGAAAAATATGTTCTTGAAATAGATGGTTTATCTAAATCCTTTGGTAAAAATAAAGTTCTTAAAGATATTTCTTTTAAAGTACAAAAAGGAAGAATTGTTGGCTTAATGGGTGAAAACGGCGCTGGTAAGTCAACAATGATGAAATGTTTATTCGGAATTTATTCTCGTGATAATGGAAGAATAATTTTAGATGGTGTTGATGTTGATTTTTCATCCCCAAAAGAAGCTCTTGAACATGGTATTGCTATGGTTCATCAAGAATTAAATCAATGTTTAGATCGTTCAATTTTAGATAATATGTTCTTAGGAAGATATGTCTCAAATTTTGGTATCTGTGATGAAAAAGCTATGTATTACAAATGCTTAAAAATCTTTAAAGAACTTGATATGAAATATGATCCAAAAACCATAATGAGAAATATGTCAGTCTCTCAAAGGCAAATGGTAGAAATTGCTAAAGCTGTTTCATATGATTCAAAAGTAATTGTATTAGATGAACCTACATCTTCTTTATCGGAAAGAGAAGTAAAAAAATTATTCCAAATTGTTAAAGAATTAAAAGAAAAAAAAGGTATTAGTTTTATTTTTATATCTCATAAAATGGATGAAATTTTTTCTTTATGTGATGACATAATTATTTTAAGAGATGGTGCGGTAACTTTAGATAAAGAAGTCAAAGATACTTCTTTAAATGAACTTGTGGCAGCCATGGTTGGAAGATCTTTAGATTCCAGATTTCCACCTTTAATAAATACTCCTAGTGAAGTAATTCTTGAAGTTGATAATTTAGCAACTAGATATCAACCAAAATTAGAAAATATTTCTTTTAATTTAAGAAAAGGTGAAATTTTAGGTATATATGGATTAGTCGGAGCGGGTAGAAGTGAATTATTAGAATCTTTATTTGGCGTTAGACAAATTGCTGAAGGCAAGATTACTTATCAAGGAAAAAGAATTCGTTTTAAATCTTCAAAAGAAGCCATGGATAATAACTTTGCTTTTGTAACAGAAGAAAGAAAAGTAAATGGCATGTTTAATAAATCAGATTTAGTTTTTAATACTTGTATTACTAATTTAGATAAATATACAAATTATGGTCTTATTTCTAATAGTTTAATGGAAAAAGCTGCTAAAAGAGAAATTAATGCTATGCATGTAAAATGCTCATCGGAAAATGATAACATTTCTTCTCTTTCAGGTGGTAATCAACAAAAAATTATTATTGGAAAATGGCTTGAAAGATCACCTGATGTTTTCTTAATGGACGAACCAACACGTGGTATTGATATCATGGCAAAATATCAAATTTATGAATTGATGATATCTCTTGCTTCTAAAGGAAAAAGTATTATTATGGTTTCTTCAGAAATGCCAGAAATTTTAGGTATTACAAATCGAATTGTTGTAATGTCAAATTATCGTGTTGCAGGTGTAGTAGATACTAAATCTACAACTCAAGAAGAATTAATGCATTTATGCACAAAATATTTATAGAGGAGGAATAAATGGAACAAGGAATAATTAAATCTCCATATGAAAATAATGAAGAATTAGAAAAAAATATCTTAGAACTTGATTCATTAAGAGAAAATGGCGAAAATAAAATAATTTCTTTAAAAAATGAAATTAGAGAAATAAAACTTAATAAACAAATTGATAAAGAAACTAAAGAAAAAATTATCAATAACAATAAAGATTTAATAAAAAAGGCAAAAGTTGTTGAAAATGAAAATATCAAAAAGGTTCAATCTTTAATTTCTGAATCAATTAATAAATCAAATGAAATCTTCAAACCATATTATGAAAAAGTATGTAAAGAAGAAAATGAAAGAATATCTAAAATTAAAATAGATTATAAAAACAATATTTCTTCAATTAAAGAAAATTATTTAAAAAAAGTTGAAGAAATTAATCAAGAAAAAAATATCGATAAGATAGATGAAAATGAATTTAAAAAAGAAATTAAAGAAAAACTTAAAGGCGAAAAAATATATTTAAAATCGAAAATTGAAGCTGAGAAACTAAATAAAAATAATGAAATTGATAAATGTAAAGAAGCCAAACATAATGCATATTTAGAAAAATATAGTTTTGCTTCAAAAGTAAGAAATAATCATCACTCAATTAAAGAAACTCTTGAATATAAGTATCGTAATTATCTTTATTCATTTAATTTAAAAAATTTCTTATTGAAATATGCTTTATATATAATTATGATTCTATTCTTTATAGTATGTGTAATTATTGAACCTGGTATTATTCAAGGAAATAGTTTAATTGCTATTTTAAATCAATCATCTACAAAAATGTTTTATTCACTTGGGGTTGCAGGATTAATTTTAATAGCTGGTACTGATTTATCGATTGGGCGATTAACTGGAGTAGCTACATCTTTAGCATGTATGGTGGTTACACAAAATGTTTATAAATTCAATGCTTCTATTGGTGGAGGTGAAATTAATTTTACTTCCTTTAGTGGAATTAGCCAAGTTTTAATAGCGGTTATTTTATGTATTATTGTTTGTGTGGCGTTTACTTCATTAGCAGGATTTTTTACTTCAAAATTTAAAATGCATCCGTTTATTACAACTTTATCAACACAATTATTATCATTTGGATTAATGATGGTATTATTCTCTGATACACCAGCTTTCAACATGGATAGAGATATTAAAAAACTAATTATTGGTGATCAAGGTATAAATTTAATTATCTATGCGATAATTGCTATTGTGATTGTTTGGTTTATTTGGAATAAGACCAAATTTGGTAAATATATGTATGCAGTTGGTGGAAATACTGAAGCAGCATCAGTATCTGGTATTAATGTTTTCAAAGTTACTATGGGAATATTTGTTATGGCAGGTGTTCTATATGGTATTGGTGGATTCTTAGAAGGAGCTAGAGTTGGCTCTGGCTCACCTAATACTGGATCAGGTACAGAACTTGATGCAATTGCGGCATGTGTAGTTGGTGGTATTTCTTTCTCTGGAGGTATTGGAAAAATATCCGGAGCAGTCTTTGGTACCATTATCTTTTCTGGATTAACATATTGTTTAACATACCTCGGCTTTGACCCTAATATTCAATTTATTTTCAAAGGGATTATCATTAT
>FR889440.1:32605-35173 GCA_000432895.1 Firmicutes bacterium CAG:449
TTTTATAATTAAATTATGTATAAGTTATATTTACTAGATCTTAAAGAATTAAATGATGATAATACTTTTTTATTTTTTTTTAACAAATTAAATAAAGTACAAAAAGAGAAAGTAAAAGAATACTCTTTAAGAAAAAAACAAAATATTCTTTTAAGTGAATATTTACTATATAATTATTTTTTTTCTAATGAAGAATTTTTTTATAATCAATATGGGAAACCTTATCTAAAAAACAAATATTTTAATATTTCTCATGCAGATAATTATCTTTTATTAGGAATTGCTGATGAAGAAATTGGTGTCGACATGCAAAAAATAACTTTTAAAAAAAATGTTGAAAAACTTTTTTCTGAAGAAGAGCAAAATCTTTTAAAAACAGCAAAAGAAAAAATGTTCACTAGATATTGGGTTTTGAAAGAAAGTTATGCTAAATATCTTGGAGTAGGAATATCAAAAAAAATATTACAAGAAACAATTAAAAAAAAAGATGTTTATTTTTATGAATACGAGGATTTAAATGGATATATGATAGCGGTTTGCTTAAAAAATAAATATCCAAAAGAAAGAATAAATTATTTAACATTAAACAAGTTAGGAGAACACGATGAAAAATAAAATTATTATATTAAGTCAAATATTATTTGTTTTAACTAGCTGTGGAGCAGTAAATACTTCAAATAAGCATTCTTCAATTGAAGATAGCATTTCACCATCTTTTGAATATTATAGTGAAACATATGCAAATCCTTTAATGGTGACAAATGAAAATAGCCAATTTGAATATGTTGATGAAGTAGCTGATCCAGCAGTAGTTAGAGATTATGAAAATGGATATATTTATGCATTTGCTACAAATCAAGTAGTTTTACGAAGTAGTGATGGTTGTACATATGAAAAATTAAATAGAAAAGCTCTTAATAAAGCACCTACATGGGGGCAAGAAGTATATCCTGATACAACCTCTTTTGGAGTTTGGGCTCCTGATGTTATTAAGATTGGTGATAAATGGATTTATTATTATTCATTATCTAATTGGATGCAATGTGCTGGTATTGGATATGCAATCTCTTCTTCGCTTGATGAACCATTTATCGATCAAGGAAAATTATTTACTTATTTAGAAATTGGAATTGATAATGTTATTGATCCTCATGTTTTTGTTGAAGGTGACAAAGTATATATGACTTGTGGATCCTTTTGTGGGTTATATGTTCTTGAACTAACTAGTGATGGAATGGCTTTAAAAGGTGGAGTGGAAACTCAAAAAGAAGAAAAAGTTTTAGTAGCTGGTAGAGAAGGTGGCTGGGATAGTGCAACTTATGAAGCTAGTTATGTATTAAAAAAAGATATTTATTATTACTATTTTGGTAGTGCTGGATCATGCTGCAATGGACAAAAATCTACCTATCGAGTCTTAGTAGGAAAAAGTAAATCTATCAAAGGACCTTATTTAGATAGTGCTGGACACGCTTTAACAGAATCTGGTAATGGCATTACTTATGGTGATATTTGTTTATGGGGTGGAGAAAGTGAATCTAAAAAAGCTTATGGACCTGGCCATAATTCTGTTTTTGTTGATGATAAAAATGATTATTGGCTAATGTATCATGCTTATACAGAAAAAGATCATTATCGTACTAGACATTTAATGATGGATAAACTTTTATGGGATGAAAATGGCTATCCTTATGTAGAAAACAAAATACCATCTTTTGAAGAAGAAAAAGAAGGACCATCATTTATCATCTAAAAATGAATAATTAGACTTAAAAGATATATTAAAACAAAATGTAATGGGAAAAATAAATAACATCCATACTTAAACCAAGTCTTGTTATATCCTCTTTTTCCATTATAAAAAAATAAAAATATGCAACTAATAATTGAATAACTTTGAATAGTAAATACAACATCGTTTTGAGTAAAAATATATTGTATTTGATTTTGAAAGAAAACTGTTAATAAAGTATAGCAAGTATATAACGATATTAATAAAGCAAAATGCAAATAATGATAATAATTATGAATATAATTGTCATATTCATAATCATTTTTAGAAATTAAAGAAATAATTTTTTGACTAAAAATTCTAGAAAAATAAAAAATTAAAATCAAAATTATTCCATAAAGGCCATATTGAGCACGAATAGGAAAAAACTCGCACCCAGTTAATATACCTATGCAAAATGGAATAATACCTAGTAATTTAAAGTATTTTGGTTTTTTTAGAAAATATATTGTTAGTCCACCTAAAAATAAAATTGTTAAAGGACAACCTAAATATTGTTTAAATAATATTAAAGTCATTATATCCATAAAAATACTTAAACATAAAATTCTTAATAAATATTTTAGTTTATTTGATGAATGATCCATTCCTTCACATAATAAAAAACAAAAAATGGGAAAAGAAATGCGACCAATACATCTTAATGGTAAATATACTGATGATGTTTCTGGAATAAGATACACACAAAAATGATCAATAAACATTGATAACATGCCAATTAATTTTAAATGAAAACCATTTAAAAATAATTTATTTTGCATATTTTTCAATTAAAGTAC
>FR889440.1:35228-42106 GCA_000432895.1 Firmicutes bacterium CAG:449
ATTATTAAAAATATGAGCAACTGTTGAACAAGTTAAACTTCTAGTATCATAAGCATAGCATAAAATAAAAGCGGCAAATAAATAAGGTGGGAGATTTAATATTTCATTTAATAAAGTTGATGAATCTGCACTATAATTAAAATGAATTAAAGCAAACACAATTATTGTAACTACATAACTAGCCACTCTATTGAATTTTCTTATACTACCAAATAAACCATAACGATAAGTAAATTCTTCTACAACTGGACCAATAATAGCGACAGTAACCGTGGCCAAAAGAGGATTATTTAAAATTATATTATTGACGCCAGTTTGATTTTGATTTTCTGTTATTGGAATGATTAATCTTAATAAATTTTGATAAACAAGAGAAAAAGCTATTAAAATTACACCAAAAGCGATACCTTCTTTAATATTATCTGCTACTTTAAATCCTAATAAAAATTCTTTTACATCAGATTTATTGATAATAAGAATGATAATAAAAAATATCGTGAAATAAATTGAATAATTTAAGATGACGTTAATATTCATGTTAAATTCAACTTTTTTATTAAAAATATCAACACTAAAAACCTTAAAAAGTAATTTAAATATTCCTAAATAACTAAAAATATAAACTAAAAAAGTTAATCCTAAGAATCCAATTAAAAAAATTGAAATTCTTTTTATAAAACTATCTTTTTCTTGCATAAACGTTTCCTCTTTTTTTAGTATAAGATAAAAATGAATTTTTATAAAGTCATTTATAGTAAACAATTATTTTTTGGCTTATAATATATTATATTATACGGGGAAAGGGGAATATTATGCCAAGTGTTGAAACTATTTCATTAATTCTTAATATTATAACTTATGTTTTACTTGGCCTTGTTTTAATAAAATCTTTTATTGGCTTAGGTAAAGGAATATGGAAAACAACATGTTCTTTTGTGGTTGCGATTATTTTATATATTTTAGTGATATTTTTAAATCCAACATTTACTCAAATATATTATGAAATTGATTTTTCTTTTTTGAATCAATCTTTTGTAGTTAATTCTCAAATAATTGAAGTTACTACAATTGGTGAAACTCTTAAACAGACCTTATTTTGTTTATCTAGTGAAGTGGCTAATCAAAAGTTGGCTTTAAGCACTTGTGAAGCTTTAGCTAGATCAATATTATCATTTGTTGTATTTTTAATACACATGATTATTGTCGCATTTATAATTTCACCAATTTTTTCTCTTATTATTTACCATTTGCTTTTTAAGCATATTATTGGTAAAAACTTAACTAAAAACCATAAAATTAGATGGGGTGGATTTTTAATTAATGGAGTAAAAGCGGTCGTAACATCTTGTTTATTGTTGTCTCCATTTACTTCTTTAGTAAATCAAATTTCTACTTCTTCAGGAGATAATGTTTATTCAGGAGATAATGAAATTTTAAATGATTATATTAGTGCATATAATAATTCAATGCTTGCTAAAATATTTACATCAGTAAAAATTGATGATAAATCATTTGATATTGCTTTAACTCAATTTGTTACAAGAAATAAAATTGAAGGAGAAGATGATACATATGTTTCCTTTATGGAAGAATTTGGAATGCTTACTGATATTGCTTGTGAAGGATTACAAGAAGGTATTATTACTTTAGGAAACATAACAAATGATTATTCTCAATTTTTAAGCAAAGCTTTTGTTACTTTAGTTTTACAAAAATTTGCTAGTTCATCATTAGTAACTACTTTATTACCAGTTGCCTTAAGTGTTATCGTTAACGCTGATAATATTAAACAGGTTGTCGATTTAACTAGTGTTGATTGGTACAAAATTGAACGGGAAGATGAATTAAATACTTTATCGAGTGTCTACGATACTTTTTATGATTCAGGTTTAGTTGATTGCCTTTTTGATGAAGAACAATTAAAACAGTATCAAATTAATGAAGAAAATTACCAAATCATTAAAAATACTTGTTTAAAATTAAATGATTCAGAAGTTTTAACTGATGTTATGCCTTATTTATTAAGTTCATATGCAAAATCATTAGATGGAACTGAATTAGAAGGATTATTATCCAAAAATGTTGATGAATATTCAAATTTAGATATTGGAAATGAATTGGCTTCTGTTTGTGATACTGTTAAAACTATTTCTGAATTAGCAAATTATGCTTATAATACTCCAAGTGAAATAATTACTGAAAAAGAAAAATATTATACTAATCAAAATAATAGATATTATTTAACTATTGGTGATTTAATGGATCAAGATAGATTAAATAAATTAACTAATTTCTTAATGTCAGAAGAAGCAATTAAAGGGCAAAATGAAGAAGTTACTTTTAAATCTTGGGATGATAGAGATATCAAAACAGAAAATATTTTTAATGGTTTTGAAAAAATAGATGAAAAGAATGAATATAACGGAATATTAGATTCAACTCTTCTTATCAAAGGATTGCCTACATTAATTGAATATGGATTAAATTCTTCTGAAGATGTAAAAAAATTAAATATTACTGATATAATTGTTGAAGAAATAAGTTCATATGATAGTGCGGATTTAAAAAATGAAGTTAGTAGTTTATTAAATATTGTTTCAATTATTATGAATAATCCTAATTTACCTTTAGATGATAAATTCGATATATTTAATCAAAGTCAAGTTGATGAACTAAAAAAAATAACTGAATGGATTGATAAATCAAAATTAATAAAGAAAATAATTAAGCCGATGTTAACAAATCTTGTTGGTGAACAAGATATTATGGGATTAAAAATTACTGATTTTGATTTTGAAATTGATAATTTAGGTCAAGAATTAAAAAACTTACTTGATTTAACACCAAAGATTAAATCAATTCAAGATTCATTAGCAAATGGATTAAATGGTTTCATTGAAAATAAAAAATTATCAGAAAATATTAATGAAGTTTTAATTGGAGTGTATGATTGTAAGATTGTTAATCCAAATCCAGATAATGAGGGATTAAATAATTTTGAAAAATTATTACAGACTTTATTTTCTTCTGATGAATTAATATCAAATGGTTTTAAACAATTAGATGATAGTACTTTATTAAACATTAGAAAAAAAGGTTGGAAAAATGAAATAACTTCTATTACAGATGCTTTAGGCTCAATTAGTGAATTAGAATCAGTTTCAAAATTAATACAAGATGTTAATGATGGAAAAGAAATATCTATTCAAAATATAGATGGAAACGAAGTTAAAGTTTTAATAAATAATTTTACTTCTTCACAAATTGTTAGTCATTCATTAGGTAATATTTTGAATAAATATTTAAAAGAACAAATGCAATCAATGGGAATAAGTGTTGATTTTGAAAATGTCAGTGATTGGTCTAATGAAGCTGATAATTTATCCAAAGCATTAATTTCTTTAAAATCATTAGATAATAATGGTTTTTCATTAAATACTTCAAATATTAATATTTATAATTTAACAAAGTATGATAATAGTGTTAATGATTTAAAATCACTATTAAAATCAATTTATAATTTACAATGTATTCGTGAAAAAATTGCAGATGGTACTTATGAAAATAAGTTTGGTGATCTTGTTTATAATTTAACAGAAAATGTTTTTTCTTCATATGTAAAAGAAAATGATGTAGCTAGCATTAAAGAAGATCATAATTTTAAAGAACAAACAATTTTATTTAATGAAAATAGTTATGTTTCTTGGAATAATGAAAATTATATAGAAGGAAATAGTGTTATTGATGATATATGTGCTTTAATTGAATATATTGTTACAACAAAAGACACCAATAATGATCTTGCTTTTTTTGAAAATAAAGAACTATCTCTAGAAAAATCAATTAACGAAAAAGAAGTTTTACAAGGATTACTTGAACGTATAAATAATATTTATATTTATCGTAGTTTATTTTCTAAAATGGTTCCTACATTAATTGAAGACAATGTTGAAAAATTAAATATTAATGGATTAGATTTTAAATATTTAAATGGCAATGTATTTGAAAAGCAAATGACATATTCTTTTGATCAAAAAAATAAGTATCGTGCTGATGAAATTTCTATTCGTCAAAAAGAAATAGCTAATATCGCAGATGTATATACTTCTTTTAATAATTTTATTGATCAAATTAAAGATAATAATGGAAATATTGATTTTTCTATTGAAAGTATTTCTCAAGATGGAACAACTGATGATTTAAATCGTTTATTAGTTAGTATGGCAAAATCAAAATTGTTTAATGATATTAAAGAAAATGATAATTCAACTTTAGAAGATCATACATTCTTCCAAGAATTGATGAAATACATATTAGTTGAATCAACTTTATCAGAAAAAATGTCTTCTGAACAAACTCCAGAAGAATATGCTTTACAAGCTGTAAAAAGTATTAGCAATACAGAATCGAATAATGAATGGCTAAAATTAGAAATTGATAATTTTATTGATGCAATTAAAAATGCAAGTAAAATTTCTTCACTATTTAATGACGCTTCAGGAAATATGCTTGAAAACCTCGAACCAACAAATGTAAGTGATATGATTAAATCTTTTGCAAAATCAAAGTATTTAAACTATAAAAATGGACTTGGAAAATTATTAAATTCACAATTATCATCCTCATTTGATGGTACAGGATTAATAATTGATTTTACTAAAGTAGGAAAAAAAGAAGATACTAGAATAAGTGAATGGAATGAAGAAGCTAATAATTTAGGACAGTTATTAATGGATTTAAAATCATTAAATGGAAATAAAATCACTTTTGATATTGAAATTAATTCATTGAATGTTGATACTTTAAAAAATGTTTTAACTGATTTACATGCTTTAAAAGTTGTACAAAATAATAATGAAGAATCAATAAACAATAATGGAATTGATAATTTTGGTAGTTTTATTTATACAAATATAACTGAAAAAGCTTTTAATGAGTATATTAAAGGTGATGTTATTAAAACAAAAGTTAAACAAGAGCATTCTTTAGATACAGAAACTTTCAATGTTGGTTGGAATTCCGAAATTGAAAAATTATGTAATTTAATTTCTTCTTTACAAAATAATTTTATTGATGAAAATAATCAAATTAATTTAGGTAAAATTGAAGAAAAACCAAATGAAATCAAAACTACATTGAATGCTTTAAATGAAATTTATGCATATAGAAGTTTAATTGAACCATTATTAAAATCAAAAATTGGTGATTTAAAAAATAGTATTAACTCATTAGATTTAAATAAGGCGTATATTTCGATATTCTCTAATGAATTAGATTATAAAAAATCAGGATTTGATAGAGAACAAGAAATAACAAAAAGGAAAACTGAATTAAATGTTTTAGTTGATGTATTTACAAATAGTGAAAGTCTAGCAGATATAAATGGTAATGGATTGAATGAATTTTCTAATAAAATGAATAGTATCAAAGAAACCTTAAATTCTATTTATGCTTCAAAAATACTTACTAAAAATGAAATGGAATATATTAGTTCAACAACTATTTTTGAAGATGCTGTTAAATTTATAATGGATAAAACAACTTTATCTAAAATGATTTTAGATAAAAATAGTTCACTTTCTCAAGATGATAATGTTATTAATAAAATTAAATATATTTCAAATGAAAAAGAAAATTTACATTGGGATAATAAAGAAAATAGTAAAGGTGAAATCGAAAAATTGTGTTCGTTTTTAGAAATTGCTACATCTAACAATATTACTGATAAAAGTGGAAATCCAATTGCATTTGATAATATTGATCAAATAAATGATTTGTCTTCTGACAGTATAAAAACATTATTAAATGGATTAAATGTTTCTTATCTTTGTCACGATGCTGTTGCAAATGCCGTAAATAATGTATATGAAACAGCAGGAATTTTAGATTATGCAATAATTAAAGATAATCCAATTGATGCTCACTATATAGAAAAAAATAATACTCAATTTATTGATCAAGTTGAAAAATGGTCAAATGATATTGTTCATTTGGTCAATATATATATATTAACTAATGGAGGTAAGTTAGATTCTCTTATTAATGAAAGTAATGATAAAGTTAATGAAGGTATATTTACAAAAATACTTCCAAATGTTGGAAAACTAGAAAACCTTGGCCAAAATAAAGCGGATATCATATATGGAATTTTTAAAAAGGCCAATATAAATGAATATATATTAAAAACAAATTCTAGTATTGATTTATCGATTTCTATAGTTGAGGTTAATTTAAACTTTACATTAGATGATTATTATCGACGTGTTACTTTAGATAAATTAATTAACAAAATTGATTTTTCTTGGGATAATGAAGCAACAAAACTTGATAATTTAGTCAATGAAATAAAAAACTTAAAAGGGCAAGATTTAAAATCCTTTGATTTAAAAAAGCAAAATAATGAAGAAAATATTATTGAATTAACATATAGCAACAATCAAAGAGGCTATTTAGCTAGTGAATTACTTTCATCTTTCTTAGAAAATAAAATTAATAGTTTAGAAAGCACAATTTCTTATAATTGGAGAAAATATAATAAGGAATTAAACTATTTATCATTTAACGAATTTGAAAGCAATGGATTAATTTATACAATTGAATTTGCAAGTTTACTTAATGAATATATCAATAATGTTTACACTTGGTCGTTAACTGATTTTAATAATTGGAAATTATCTTTTGAGAATGCAACTTATTATATGGGAAATAATGAATATATCAATAATGAAAATTATAAAATTTTAAATAAAACCATAGCAAACTTAAACAATAATATTTCTGAAGTTAAAATTAACGGAAACACAGAAATTGCTGAAAAACTTTTCGAAGCAATTACCAAAGATGAAATCACTAAAATTGATACTTTAATGTTGTCTTTA
>FR889440.1:42125-47392 GCA_000432895.1 Firmicutes bacterium CAG:449
GGAACAAAAATGGACTGGTCATTAAATAATAAAACATTTGAAAGTAAATGTAAGGATGATTGGATTAGTAATTTTGAAAAAGTATATAATTCAATTCATGCAATCTAAAGGATCTTTTAATGAAAACTATTAATCAAACATTTACTAACGAAATTATCATTGAAAAGTCAAAATTTATTGGTATTATTAAACCATTAAACAATAAAGATGATGTAAAAAATATTCTTAATGAAATAAAGAAAAAATATCCGAAAGCTACACATTATTGCTATGGATATATTGTAAATGGATTACAAAAATCTAATGATGATGGTGAACCTAGTTCAACAGCAGGCAAGCCTATTCTAGAAACATTGTTAAAAAATGATTTATTTAATGTTATTTTGATTGTTGTTAGATATTTTGGAGGTATTAAATTAGGTGCAGGTGGACTTACAAGAGCTTATGTAGATAGTGCTAGTCAAACAATAAAAAAATCTATTTTATTAACCAAAAAGGAAGTGGAAATTTATAAAATAAATACTTCTTATGAATTAAATGATGTTTTAAATAGATATTTGATAAAAAAAAGTATTATAGTAATAGATGTTCAATATCTAGAAAATATTGAGTATACAATTTCTTGTGAAAAACTTGATATAGATGATTTGAAAAATTATATGCAAGGAAAAATAGAAATTAGTTTTTTAAGAAAAGAAAATATACTAGTTAAATAAGGAGGCTTATATGTCAGAAAAAGATGTTTGTCAACAAGAACATAATTGTGATGGAAATTGTTCCTCATGTGGTGAAGCATCACCATGTTCAGGCGATTGTTCTGAATGCGGAAGTAAAGAGGCATGTGCATCGCAAAATTTAAAATTAAATTTGAATGAATATTCTCATATTAAATCAATAATAGGAGTTGTTTCAGGAAAAGGAGGAGTTGGAAAATCATTGATTTCTTCTTTACTTGCAGTTACTCTTGCTCAAAAAGGATTAAGAGTAGGAATAATGGATGCAGATATTACTGGACCAAGTATTGCTAAAACATTTAATATTAAACAAAAAGCATATGGTCAAAATAATTTGATTTATCCTTTTATTTCTGAAAAATTTGGAATCAAAATTATCTCTTCTAATATGATGCTTGAAAATGATGATGATCCAATAATTTGGAGAGGCTCATTAATTTCTTCTTTAGTACAACAATTTTATAAAGATGTTTTATGGGGTGAATTAGATGTTCTTTTAATTGATATGCCACCAGGAACAGGAGATGTCGCGTTAACAACATTCCAAAGTATTCCTTTAAACGGAATAGTTATGGTTACTTCACCTCAAGATTTAGTTTCTTTAATTGTTTCTAAAGCTTGTAAAATGGCGGAAATGATGAATGTTAATATTTTAGGTGTGGTGGAAAATATGGCTTATGTAGAATGCCCTAATTGTGGAGAAAAGATTTATATGTATGGTAAATCAAAAACAGATGAAATGTTAAAACCATATAATCTTAAAGTTGTTTCATCTTTACCAATTAATCCAAATTTAACTGAATTAGTAAATAAGGGAGCAATTGAAAATTATAGTGGCCTATATTTAGAAGAATTAGCTAATCAAATTATATCGAAAATTAATTTAGGAGAAGGTGATTAAAGTGAATTTTCAATTAAGAAGAAAAAAGTTGTTAGAAAAAATTAATGAAGGAACAATAATTTTGTTTTCCGGTAGAGAAATCCATTTTTCTGCTGATGAAGCTTATCCATTTGCAGTTAATAGAAATTTCTATTATTTAACTGGTATTAAACAAAAAGATACCTACTTATTTTTAAATAAACAAAAAGAAAAATTATTTATTCTTCCAAATGATGAGAAATTAGCAAGGTGGGTTGGATATAATCTTTTTGTTAATGAAGCAAAAGATGTTTCTATGTGTGATGATGTAGAAACTTTTGAAAATGAAGATTTCTTAAAAGAAATTGCTCAACAAGAAAAAGTTATTTATTTGGATTTTGAAGAGACTTCTTTTTTAGGTGGAGTTAATCAAGCAAAAAGAATTCAAGAAGAATTATTATCATTTAATAAAAATTTAACATTTAAAAATATTCATGATGAAATATTATCTTTAAGGGCAGTTAAAGATGAAGATGAAATTAAAGCTTTAAGATATTCTATTGAAATAACTAAAAAATCACTTGAAGCGGTTATGTCTAATATCACAAAATTAAAAACCGAAAAAGAATGTCAAGCTTTGTTTGAAGAAAGGATTGCTTCTTTAGCAAACGCTAAAACTTCATTTCCAACTATTGCGGCAAGTGGAATGAATGCAACAACATTACATTATTCAACAAATAATCAAGAATTTAAATATGAAGATATGATTCTTATGGATTTAGGAGCAAGTGTAAATTTATATAATGCAGATATTACTAGAACATATCCTCATTTAGGAAAATATTCATCGCTTCAAAAACAAATTTATGAAATAGTTTTAAATTGCAATAAGAAAATAATTGAAATGATTAAACCTGGATTAACAATTTTAGATTTACAAAATGAAACAAAAAGATTGTTAGCAGATGGCTTATTAAAAGCAAAAATAATTGAAAACAATGATGAGTTAAGTGAATATTATTTTCATAATATATCACATCATTTGGGCTTGGATACCCACGATCCAATGAATAGAACTATTCCATTAGTACCAGGAAATGTAATTACTGTTGAACCAGGATTATATATAAGAAAATTAGGCATTGGTGTAAGAATTGAAGATGATGTTTTAGTTACTGAAACTGGTTCTGATAATTTAAGCAAAGATATTATAAAAGAAGTTAAAGATATTGAAACTTTTATTGAGGAGCATAAATAAATGAAAAAAATATTTCCATTAATAATAATTGGAAGTATTTTATGTGGATGTTCATTTGATAAAAATGAAAGTGTTCAAAGTGGGAATTATAATAAAGTCCCACTTTTTTTAAATAAAATATATTCTTCAAAAAAATATAAAGTAAATATAACAAGTCAAGATAATCAAGAAATAATTGTGGATAATAAATCTTATATTCAAGATGATATTACTTATTTTAAATATGTTTTTAAAGATGGATATCAAGTGTTTTATAATGATGATGTACAAGAAAAAGAAATTGATTTATCTTTAATAAATAATTTATATTCTATAATTAATGCTAGATATTACAATGCAAATTATTTTTCATTAGAAAATAATCAATTTATCCTTAAAAATCAATATTTAACTCTTTTTGATACATCATATTTTGGTGATAAATTAACTAGTTTTATTGCATTTTATGAAGAAAATATTCTAAAAATAATTATAGAAATTGATAATCGAATTATTAATTTTTCTTTTCTTGAAAGTGATGTAACAATTTTACCAAAAAATGTTGATATAACTGAATACGATACTTTTTACAAAAAAAATGAAATTTCTTACCAAACATTGTCTGAAAAAATAAAAAACGAAGAAAACTTAGTTTGTATTTTTACTAGCAATAAATGTATTGCTTGCGAAAATGCGGAGAGTTTATTTTTTCAATTTGCTTATGAGTATAATTATCGTTTTGTCGATATTGATATCAACAATTTAACTTTTGAGCAAGAACAAAATATAGTTCAAAATCTTCAAAAATGTTATTCATCACAAGAAAAAGAATTTGTTGATGAAAACTATGAAACATATCCAAATTATTTTTTAACGCCAACAACAGTAAGATTTAGAACTGGTGATATGAAATATGTTAAATTAGGCTTCAATCAAAATGATGGAAACGCTTTTATAAAAATATGCCTTGAAAATTAAAGTTATTTCTTTCATTATAAAGTCAATAGGAGAAACAATAAATGGAAAGAGGCTCAGGTTTATTAGTTCATATTAGCGAACTTCCATCACGACATGGAATTGGAACTTTTGGTAAAGAAGCAAGAAAATTTGTAAGATTTTTAAAAGATTCAAAACAAAAATATTGGCAAATATTACCATTGAATCCCACTAGTTATGGTGATTCACCATATCAATCATTTTCTGCATTTGCATTAAATCCATATTTTATAGATTTAGATTATCTTGTTAAAGACAAATATTTAACAAAAGAAGAAGTAAGAAATATTAGAGGTGGGCATAACCCAAATGAAATTGATTATGGAAAAATATATGTGGAAAGATTTTCTATTTTAAAATTAGCATTTTCTCGTGCATATGAAATAGAAAAAAATAAAATTGATAAGTTCTATAAATATCAAAAAAGATGGCTTGAAGATTATGCCATGTTTATGGTAATTAAAGACTATTTTAACGGAAAATCTTTCCAAGAATGGCCACTTGAATATCGTAAACATTCAAAAAAAGCAATAAACAAGATAAAAAATGAACGATATTATGATTATTTGTTTTATATTTGGTTACAATTTAAAGCATATTTTCAATATAAAAAATTAAGAAAATATGCGAATAAAAAAGGAATAAAGATTATTGGAGATATGCCTATTTATGTCTCATTAGATTCTGCTGATGTTTGGGCAAATCCACATCTATTTTTGTTAGATAAAAAAAGACATCCAACAAAAGTTGCAGGAGTACCACCAGATTTCTTTTCAAAAACAGGACAATTATGGGGGAATCCTCTTTATAATTACGAGTTTTGCAAAAAAAATAATTATAAATGGTGGAAATTACGTTTTAAATCAATGAGTAAATTATATGATTTACTAAGAATTGATCATTTTAGAGGATTTGAAAGTTATTGGGAAATACCAAGTGGAGAACAAACTGCGATTAATGGACAATGGATTCAAGGACCAGGTATAGAACTATTTAATGCTTGTAAAAAAGAAACTTCAAAAATTCAAATAATTGCTGAAGATTTAGGAATTATTACTGATAAAGTTAAGATGCTAAAGAATGAATGTAATTTTCCAGGATTAAAAGTCTATCAATTTGCTTTTGCTGATTATAAATATACGCAAGAAGAAACAAAATATGAAGAACTAGATAATCCATATTTACCTCATAATTATGAAAAGAATTGCGTTGCTTATATTGGAACACATGATAACGATATTGAAGATCATTTTATAGAAGAACATCAAGAAGAAATTCCGGCAATGTTAGATTATTTAAAAATAAACAATGTAAATGATATTCATGATACTTTAATCGGTTCACTTATAAGATCTAATGCTGATGTTGTTATTTTTATGCCACAAGATATTCTAAGATTTGACAAAAATTCTAGAATAAATACGCCAGGCAAAGCAAGCGG
>FR889441.1:0-599 GCA_000432895.1 Firmicutes bacterium CAG:449
TTTACAATATTTAGCAAATGCCTGTGGAATTGGTTTTGGAGTAGCAATTGCTTCATTAACTGCTTATTATTATGGAGCTAATAAAAAAGATGATGCTACTTATAGTGCCACTAAAGGAGTTATTTTAAGTATTATTCATGGTGTTATTATTACAATATTCTCTTTAATTGTGGCCAAACCTTTTTTACAAATGTTTACAGATAATGAACAAATTATTCAATATGGATTAGATTATTTTTATATTGTAGCATTTTTTGCTCCTCTTATAACTGTTTCAATGGCACTTGAAAAGATTTTACAAGCTCAGGGTAAGATGAAAATTACTATGTTTGCTATGGCAATCGGAGCGGTAGTAAATATTATTTTAGATCCCATTTTTATTATTAATTTCAATATGGGTGTGCAAGGAGCGGCTATTGCTACTGGAATTGGTTTATTTGTTGGTTTATTAGCTTATATTTTTATTTTTATTAAGTGCAAATTAGATATTAATCTTTCTTTTAAAGTTAAAAGTAATATGAATATTATTTCTAGATTATATTCAATTGGTATTCCTTCTTCACTTAATTTAGCTTTACCTTCTTTTATGATTATTGCTT
>FR889441.1:731-849 GCA_000432895.1 Firmicutes bacterium CAG:449
ACCAATTATTAGTTATAATGAAGGCGCAAAACAGTATAAACGAGTTAATAGTACATTTTATATTTCTTTATTAATTAGTGTTGTTGTTATGATTATAGGAACAATTTTATTTTTAACA
>FR889442.1:0-1528 GCA_000432895.1 Firmicutes bacterium CAG:449
TGATAAAAAAAGAAATTGGTAATAAGTAAATTTTTTGTTATTATTTGAGTATGGATAGATATTTAAAAGAAACAAAAATGTTAGATTTTAATAATATAAATATTCAAAATCTAATTAATGAAAGAAATTGGAAAAAAGAAGATGATTTTCATAAAATACAATTAATTTATAATTTTATAAGAGATGAAATTCTTTTTGGCTATAATGTAGATGATAATATTTCTGCAAGTGAAGTTTTAAAAGATGGATATGGGCAATGTAATACCAAAGGAACATTATTTATGGCTTTGCTTAGAGGATGTTTGATACCTTGTCGAATTCATGGCTTTACTATTGATAAAAAATTACAAAAAGGAGCAATGACTGGTCTTGTTTATCTTTTAGCACCTAAAAATGTTTTCCATAGTTATGTTGAAGTCTATCTAGAAGGTAAATGGTATAATCTAGAAGGTTTTATTTTAGATAAAAAATATTTATTTAATTTACAAAAGAAATTTAATAATT
The DNA here is from genome assembly GCA_000432895.1 of Firmicutes bacterium CAG:449. GTDB lineage: Bacteria > Bacillota_I > Bacilli_A > RFN20 > CAG-449 > CAG-449. Next base: position 505 of record FR889442.1, read on the forward strand.
GTACTGCTTTTTGTGGTTATGGTGTAGCAGTCAAAGATTTTAAAAATCCTCAAATTGATTTCAATAGGAATGATACATATATTCAAAGTGAAGGAATTAATAATGATTTTGGTAGATATGATTCTCCAGATGATTTATTGACTGAGCATGGACAAAATATTACTAAATTAAAACAATTTGTTTATAAGAATTTAGGTAGACATTTAATGAATAAAAATGTTAAGAAAATAAGGGGATACTAACATGCAAAATAAGAGGATACAAACATGCAACTAACTTTCAAACAAAAAATGTCAATTATATTAGATAATTTTGATGTTTATGATGAAAAAGGAAATATTTATTTTATTGTTAAAGGTAAATTTACTTGGTTAACTCGCCAATTTGAAATTTATGATTGTAATAATAATCTTGTTGGTGAATTAAAAGAAGAAGTAAGCATTCTTTTACCTTGTTTTACAATGATTGAAAATGGCCAAACTGTTGGGACAATAAAAAAAGAAATGACCTTTTTTAAACCAAAATTTACTTTATCATGTTCAGCATGGATAATTGAGGGTAATTGGGTAGAAAGACATTATGTTATTTCTAATTATGATGAAGTTGTTGCTACCATTGATAGAAAATTAATTTCTATGTTTGACACATATTATTTAGATATTACTAATGAAGAAGATGCTTTAAAAGTTTTGATGGTTGTTTTAGCTATAGAAATAATTAGTTTAAATGGAAGAAGATATAATGCAATATACAATTCGAACTCATAAATTTGATATTATCTTAGATAAAGATTGTAAGATTTTAATTTTAGGTAGTTTACCTTCTCTTGCTTCTGAAAAGAATAGTTTTTATTATGGTCATAAACAAAATAGATTTTGGGATATTATGGCTAATTTATTAAATGAAAATGATTTAAAAAATTATTCAAATGAAGAAAAAAGGAATGTATTATTAAAAAATCATATTGCTTTATATGATGTAATTAAACAGTGTAGAATTAAAGGATCTAGTGATAATAATATTG
>FR889442.1:1594-7250 GCA_000432895.1 Firmicutes bacterium CAG:449
ATAGTTCTCATATTGAAAAAATTTATTTAAATGGTAAAAAAGCATATCAAATTTTTAAAGAATATTTTCCACAATATTTATCTATTTGTGAAGTTTTACCTTCTACTTCACCTGCTAATGCTCAATATTCTTTATCTAAATTAATTGAAGAATGGAAATGTATCTTAAATAAAACATAATTTTTATTAAAAATAATTAATTTTTATAGTATTTTTTATTTTTATAAGCTAGAATAAGTTTGTAACAAGAGATTGTTATATCTTCTAATCATGCAAATGTAAGAAGTGGGTTTCCCACTTTTTCTTTTGTAAAAATAAAGGAGGGGAGAATATTGACTACACTTGAAGAAAAAATACAAGATGGAATTATTGATATAGTGAAAAATCATAATATGGAAATTGATGAATTGCACTATATTAGAAGAGGCAAAGAAAATGTCTTGGAAATTTATGTTGAAAGAAGCGATTTATCTTCGATTGATTTAGATGAAATTGTTTCATTGTCTGAAGATATTTCACCACGTTTAGATGAACTTGATTTAATAAGTGATAATTATTGTTTAGATGTATCTACTTCTGGTGCAGATAAACCAATAAAAGATTTCAAAAAGTTCCCATTCTTGATTGGAAAATATGTACAAATCAAATTAATAAATCCAATTAAAGGTTTAAATACTTATGAAGGTGATTTATTAGAAGCAACAGATGATAAAATTGTCGTTGGATATAAAGAAAAGACAAGATCATTAAAAGTTGAAATAGAAATAAAAAATATAAATAAAGCAAAATTGACTGTTAAGGTTTAGAAGGAGATATTATGTTAAACACCAAGCAATTTATTGAAGCTATTGAAGCACTTGAACAACAAGGAATAAATCGTGAAATTACTATCCAAGCATTAAAGGAAGCATTTGAAACTATTGTTAAAAAGAAACACATTGATGGACTTCCAGATTTGATGGTTAAAGTTGATATTTTAATGGACGAAGGAAGAATCGATATTTATAACATTAAAAATGTTGTTGAAGATGTTCAAGATGATGCTTTAGAGATTTCTGTTGAAGATGCAAAAGAATACTTAAAAGATCCTAAAGTTGGTGATCAAGTATTTATTAAGCTTGAACTTGAAGATTTTTCAAAGCAAGATGCAATGAAATTTAAATCAATTTTAAAACAAAAAATTAAAGAAGCAGAAAAAAGTGCAATTCTTGCCATGTATTCAGATAAAATTAATGAACTTATCACTGGTTATGTTGAAAAAATTGAACCAAAATATACTTTAGTTAATTTAGGTAGAACCTCAGTTGTTCTTCATGATAAAGAAAAAATTGGTGATGAAAAATTTGATATTGGTCAATCAATTAAAGTTTATTTATTAGGTGTAGGTTCTTCTAGTGAATCAGGCATTGTTATTTCTAGAGCATGCCCAGGATTCTTAAAAAGATTATTTGAAGAAGAAATTCACGATGTATATGATGGAACAGTTATTATTAAAGATATTGTTCGTGAAGCAGGTGAAAGAGCTAAAGTTGCGGTTACAACAAATGATATTAATGTTGATCCAGTTGGTGCATGTATTGGACAAGGCGGAAGTAAAATTCAAAAGATTTGTAACCAAATCAATAAAGAAAAAATTGATGTCGTACAATTCCATAATCATAAAGGACTTTATGTGGCTGAATGTTTAAAACCTGCTAATGTTATTGGTGTTAAAATGAATGAAAATGGCTCAGCAATTGCTATTGTAAAAGATGGTGATTTACGTGTAGCTATTGGAAGACGTGGTGTCAATTCTCGTCTTGCTGTTAAACTTGCTGGTTGTAAAATTGATATTGATGTAATATTGATATTAAAGAAGAAAGTGTTGCAAAACAAGAAAATATTTCTTTCTTAACTATTGATGAAATGAAAAAAGAAGAAGAACAAATGATCTTCGAAGAAAGAAGAAAAGCTTTACTTGAACAAATTGCTCGTGAAGAAGAAGAAAGAAAACAAAAAGAACTTGAAGAAGCAAATAAACCTGTTGAAGAAAAAGCTGAAGAAGTTGTTGAAGAAGTTGTTGAACATCCTGAAGAAACTGAAACTATTAAGATTGAAGAAGAAAAAGAAGTTGAACCTGTTCAAACTAAAAAAGAAGAAGTTGTTGAACCAGTTGAATTTAAACCAGTTATTCTTCAATCAAAAGTTTCTCTTGCTGATTTAGAAAAACAAATTGAAGAAGAAAAGAAAAAGAAGAGTAATCAAAATAATTATTCAAATAAGAAAAAACAAGAAAAAGTTGAAAAAGTTGAAAAAACAAATAACACTCAAAGAATGGATATTTACACTCAAGAAGAACTCGACGAAATGGATGAAGAAGAATATTACGATGATGATTATATTGATGAAGATGATGACATCAACTATGATGATTATGACGAATATTACGATGAAAAATAATGATTAAAAAAATTCCTTTAAGAAAATGTTTAGCTACTCAAGAAATATGTCCTAAGAAAGATTTAATAAGAATTGTTAAAAATAATTTAGGGGAAGTATTTGTTGATGTTACTGGCAAAGCAAATGGTCGAGGAGCATATTTAAAAAAGAGTGTTGAAGCAATCGAAAAAGCTAGAAAAAGTAAGTGTTTAGATAAAGCGCTTGAATGTAAAGTTGAAGATGATATTTATGAACAATTGTTTAAACTCATTAAGTAAAGTTTCATCTTTATTGCAATTTGCCTATTGTGCAAAGAAATTAGTATTTGGTGAAAGTGTAATAGTTAATATGATGCTTTCAAAAGTTAAAGTAATGGTTTTAGCTACTGATGTTTCTTCTTCACAAGAGAAGAAATATCTTGCTAAAGCTGAATATTATAAAGTAAAAGTTATCCGTATTTATTCTAAAAGTGAATTAGGTGATTTATTTTCTAAAAATGAAGTCGCTTGTGTTGGCCTCTTAGATCATAATATGGCTGAACAAATTGTTAAGTTAACGAAATAGATTATAAACGAAAGGAGAAATTAAGTATGGCAATTAATAATAAAAAGTATCCTGCTAAAAAAGGAAAAAATGAAAACAATCGTGTATCTAATGTTCCTCATTTTGATAAAAACAAAAAGAGTAATACCCCTCAAAATAAAGTAAAAGGTGGAGTATTTAAGTATACTGGCGATGTCACAGTTGGTGAACTTGCTAAACAATTAGAACTTAATTCTTCTGATATTATTAAATTTTTATTTATGACAAAAAAAGCTATGGTTACTATTAACCAAACTTTATCAGATGATTTAATTGCTGAAGTTTGTATTAATTATGGTTTTGATTTCCATGGTTTTGATTTCCAAAAAGAAGAAATTGTCAATAAAGAAAATTTTGAAGACCTTAAAATTGTTGATGATGAAAAAGATCTTGTTGAAAGACCACCTGTAGTAGTTGTTATGGGCCATGTTGACCATGGTAAAACTACTTTAATTGATACTATTAGAGATTCTCATGTTGCTGATGGTGAAGCTGGTTTAATTACTCAACAAATTGGTGCTTATCAAAAAGAAATTCAAGGTAAAAAAATTACCTTCTTAGATACTCCAGGTCATGAAGCATTTACAGCAATGCGTGCTAGAGGTGCTGCTATTACTGATATTGCTTTAATTGTTGTAGCGGCTGATGATGGTGTTATGCCTCAAACAGTAGAAGCAATTAACCACGCTAAAGCTGCTGGAGTAACTATTATTGTAGTTATTAATAAGATTGATAAACCTACTGCTAATGTTGATCGAGTTAAAGATGAACTTGCTCAATATGATTTAATCCCTGAAGAATGGGGTGGAGATACAATCTTTAAAGAAGTTTCTGCTAAAAAGAAAATCGGTATTGATGAATTACTTGAAACAATTCTTGTTGTGGCAGAATTAAAAGAATTAAAAGCTAACCCTCATAGATATGCTTTAGGTAGTGTTATTGAAGCTTCCTTAGATAGAAATGAAGGACCAAAAGCTACCTTACTTGTGCAAAATGGTACTTTAAAAATAGGTGATTCAGTAGTTATTGGTAATTATTATTGTAAAGTTAGAAGAATGGTTAACGAATATCGTCAAAATATTTTATCTGCTTTACCTTCCACTCCAGTAGTTGTAACTGGTATTGAAGATGTTCCTACAGCGGGAGATTCATTTATGGCTTTTGCAGATGAAAAAACTGCTAGAGAAATTGCTGATGCTAGAAAACTTAAAGCAAGAAATAAATCTTTAAACAAATCAAGTGCTGCATCTTTAGCTGATTTATTTAATCAAATTCACGAAGGTGAAATTAAAAATATTAATGTTGTTTTAAGAGCGGATTTACAAGGCTCAGTAGAAGCTGTTAAAGCAAGTTTGGAAAAAATTCAAGTTGAAGGTGTAAAAGTAAATGTTATTCATGCAGCTGCAGGTGCAATTACTGAATCTGATATTGTTCTTGCCGCAGCAAGTAATGCTCTTGTTTATGGCTTTAATGTTAGACCTGATGCAAAAGTTAGACAAAAAGCGGAAGAAGAGCATGTTGAAATACATTTACATTCGATTATTTATGCTTTAATTGAAGAAATTGAAAATGCTATGAAAGGTTTAATGAAACCAGTTGAAGAAGAAGTTGTAATTGGTCAAGCAGAAGTTAGATCAATCTTTAAAGCTTCTAAAGTTGGTACAATTGCTGGCTGTTATGTAACAGAAGGTTGTATTAAACGTGATAGTATGATTAGATTAATTCGTGATGGTGTAGTTATTTATACTGGCAAGATATCTTCACTTAAACGCTTTAAAGATGATGCAAGCGTTGTGAAAAAAGATTTTGAATGTGGTTTAACTATTGAAAATTATAACGACGAAAAAGAATTCGATATTATCGAAGCTTACGAAATGCAAGTTGTTGAAAGGAAATAAAAATGGCAAATAAGCAAGCTAGAATTGCTTCTTTGATTCAAAAAAATATTTCAGATATCATTTTATATGAATTAAAAAATCCAATTATGAAATTAGTAACTGTTAATGGTTGTGATGTTAGTAAAGATAATTCAGTTGCTAAAATTTATGTTTCTCATCTTGAACATGATAAAGTTGATAAAGCTTTAGATGAATTAAATAGAGCTAAAGGAAGTATTAGAACTTCATTAGCTAAAAAGATGGATATTTATAAGGTTCCTGAATTAATCTTCATAAAAGATGATACTCTTGATAAATATGAAAGAATCGAAGAAATATTAAAAGAAATTAAAAAGAACTAAAAAAAGTTGGGAAACCAACTTTTTTCTTTTATAGAATATTTTATTTAATAATATCTAATATATAAGTAGTATTATTAACACTAAATGTGAATTGCTGATCTTCTTGATGTGATATTAATTTTACATCAAATTTTGAAGTGTAATTATATTCATCATCTTCAGAATTTAAATTCTTAATATAGATACTTCCTGATATAGTGTAATTAGAAGTAATTTTGAATTTAAGGATTGTTTCTTCATCAATGTATAAAATTGCTTCACATGAGAAATATTTAAAATAAGAATCATAATTTTTAGTAGTTAAATCAAATGTTAAAGTTACATTATCATTATTTTTATAACTATTATTAAATAAATTTGCATTACTATCATCTAAAGATGTGTATCTATTATATTTATCAAATAAATTTGTTGAAGG
>FR889442.1:7266-8187 GCA_000432895.1 Firmicutes bacterium CAG:449
TTGTTGAAGGAGCATTAGTAGTATAAGCTTCTATTTTATATAAACTATATCCATTTATTGAATCTGGATATGCTTCAATATTGGCTACAAGGTTAGATAAAGTAGAACTATTTACTAACATTAATTTTGAATTTTCAATTTTATATGTAAATGAATGTTCTTCTTTATCACCTTTTTTTCCTTTTAAAACACCTGTTCCATCACTTTTTAATTTAATATAATTACTTAAATCACCAGAATAGTAATAGTTTCCTGAAATGGTAGATAAATCTAATGGTGATTGAACTTTAATTGTTATAGTAGAAGTAATTGAATTATTTGCTTTTGATTTAACAATTAAATCAAGTTTATCAGTTGCTTTTATTGTTTTAATTGTAAAAGTTGCTTTTCCATTTTTTCTTGCCTCTTCATCACTAGAAACACTTTCAATACTTGCAAATTCATCTTGATTAGTACCTAAATAAACTTCAATAGCAGGATCGGAATTATTTGAAGGAGTAACATTAAATGTATATGTTTCATTAACATAATATGTTGGTTGATAATCGCTTCTTGAATCTTTAATTGTTAAAGAAGTAGGTGCTTTATAATTAATATTGATATTTATATCAAAATATACATCATTATAAGTATTACCAACTTTAATACTTGTTGACCCCATTTTATTAGCTGATAATGAACCATTATAATTTTTATAAAAATAAGCACTATCATAACTGATAATTTTATAATTAGCTACATCTATAGCAGTAGTTGGAGCGTATCCAATAGGAGCAATCTTATCTAATGGGAGAGTATCACCTAAAGAAAGATCAATTGTGTCTAAACAAGTAATATCACGAGCAATACACTTATTTAAATCAATATCAAATGTAGTTAATGTTGTTCTTTCTGAATAAGAAAATTCGTATTCTAATATCG
>FR889442.1:8230-9530 GCA_000432895.1 Firmicutes bacterium CAG:449
CTTTTAAAATTATATTATTATCATTAACAATAATATCGTCAGCACTATATTCAAATGTTTCAAGTTTCGCGGATGTTAAATCTTTTTGATCATTAATAATTAATTCAAGATTATTAACAATATATTGAGAAGAATTCTTTTCGACATTCTTAGCGTTAACTTTAATTATGTCACCATAGTCATTTACATATGTTGTTTGGACTTGTAATGAATTTTTATAGTTTTCTTTTTCACTAGCAGTTAAATTGGTTAAATGTTTTGGTTCAATTAATGAATTTAAAGCGTTGTTAATGTTATATTCGATGCCAAATATAGAATGAACTTTATTATAAGCATCATTCTGTAAAATATATTCTTTATCAGTAGTAATAATTGAAGAATCAGTTTTTGCTTTTTCTTCTTTTGTACCTAAAACTTTGCCATTAACTCTTCCTTTAAGTGTGGAATTTTCATAATTTATAATATCAAAATAGTTTTTATCGTTATAAAGTTGAGCTTGAATTTCTTTTTCTTTTGTTGCTAAATTAGTTTTTTCATAATAGTTTTGATTTGTATCAATTTTTTGAATATAGGAATATTTACTTTCATTTTCTTCTTCTTTAATATTTTCTTTTAATGTCATATTTTTTGAAAAACTATGGATTTGTTCAATAACATTATTTTTTAATAATTCATATGAAGGTAAATCATCGGCAATAATATTAGGTAAAGTCAAATTGTCTGAAGTAATAATAAGAGGTTGAGCTAATGAAAAATCAATTTTAAAATTAAAATTACCTTTGGCTTTAGTGATAATATTTTCATTGTCAAATTTAAAAGCATTGTAATATGTTTCGTTATATTCTAAATCGGAAAAGGCTAATTTTTCTTCATCAAGAGCAATATAAAAACCTTCACGATTTCTTAAAGGAACATTATCAATTGAGTAAGAAAAATCATTGTTTTTAGTTAAAGAAACTTTTTCTTTTGAGGAGTCTAAATAAATAAGTTCGACATTTTTATATGAAGAATCTTTTTTTGTTAAATAAATAGTATTATTATCAATTTTTAAATTATAAATACCTTCATTTAAAACATTAATATAATTGTTATTTCCTTTATAGAAACCTTTAGAATCATCTAAATTATCAAAAGATAATGAACTAATTGTAAATGAATCACCTCTTCTAAGAATTAAATTAGTGTAAGTAAAATTATTATTTTTAGATAAAGTAATTTCTTTTTTATCACCTAAATCAAGATTTCCAGTTAAAATAAAGTTTTTTTCATTGTTAAGAGATGTATTTGTTCCTCCACAGCT
>FR889443.1:0-1397 GCA_000432895.1 Firmicutes bacterium CAG:449
ATTAACTAATGCTGAATTATTGGCTATTATCTTGTCTATTGGTAGTAAAAACTTAGATGCATTAGAATTAAGTCAAGAATTAATTAACCAATGCGGAAGTTTAAAAACAATTAGTGAATTAAGTTTAGATGAACTAATAAAATTTAATGGAATAAAAAAAGTAAAAGCCATTAAAATAAAAGCAGCTTTTGAATTACATAAGCGTTTAGAAAAAGAAAAAGTAAATACTATCACTAAAATTAATACTATTCAAGAAGCAGCTTTGTTTTTATATCATCAAATCACTAATTATCAACAAGAACATCTTCTTTTATTAATGCTAGATGATAAAAATAATTTAATTAAATGCAAATTATTATTTATTGGAACCGAAAGCATGGTCTTTTCTACACCTAAAATAATTATTTCTAACGCTGTGAAAGAAGGTGCAAAAAAAATAATTATTTCACATAATCATCCAAGTAATATTGTTTTACCTTCAGAAGAAGATAAAATACAAACTACAGATTTAACATTATTATCATCAGTGATGGGGATTGAATTTCTTGATCATTTAATTCTTGGTGAAAATAGTTTTTATTCGTTTACTAAAAATGAAATATCGAAATATAATTTCTAATGCCAAAGAGCTTTTTAGCTCTTTTTTAAATCATTAATTATTAATTTTAAATGAGCAATTTGAATGTTATTTAATCCAGTAACATCAACATAATTATCTGGAGATATATCTAAAAGATAATCAGTAGAAACATTAAAATATTTTGCAATTTTAATAAGCATTTCAATTGAAGGTAATATATTATCATTTTCCCAATTAGAAACACATTGTTTTGTTACACCTAATTCTTTAGCTAACGTAACTTGTGAGATATTAAAATCTTTTCTTAATTTTCTTATTTTTTCGCTAATCATTATTTTCACCTTCTGTCAACTATTTTTTTACTATGATATATGTAAAAGTTGATTTTATAAAAATACTAAAGTACAATATTAGTTGACAAAAACAATTTAAATTATGTTTTTTGATAATTGGGGAGAAATAATTATGTCAAAATTTGTAATTGAATGTCCTTATTGTGGAGCCTATAATCAAGCTTCTAATTCGTTTTTTTCACGAAAGACGATTAATTGTTCATGTGGAAGAATAATTGACATTAGAAATAACAAGTTAAAATCTATTGAATGTCCACATTGTAAAAATGTAGTTGTTTATGATCAATCAAAGCCAGATAAAGCTATATGTCCAATTTGTAAAGAAAAATTAATTTCAGATAATACTTATTTAAATACTGCTACAATTAAATGTCCTACTTGTTTATGTGATTTGGTTGTTGATAAAAATGCATCTAGTTACACTTGTCCATTATGTGAAACAAATATAAATGTTCAAGAACAAA
>FR889443.1:1546-2307 GCA_000432895.1 Firmicutes bacterium CAG:449
TGAATCACAAGAAGCGATATTTTTTAAAGATGGAAAAGCATTAGATACTTTTTCTGCTGGTAGATATACTTTATTAACTGAAAATGTCCCTATTTTAAATGAACTATATAAACCAAACCTTAATAATATGTTCCATAGCGAGGTATATTTTATTAACCTTGTTACACAAATGGGAATAAAGTGGGGAACTGATTCAAAAGTAAGATTATTTGATCCTGTTTCAGGTTTACATATTGAAATTGGAGCTTGTGGTCAATTCAATATAAGAGTAGTGAATGGTAGAAAGTTATTATTAAAAGTTGTTGGAACAACAAATGGATTAACGCAAGATGATTTGATTTGTAATGATTATTCTTTTAAAGAAATGACAGGAAAATTTAAAGCATTAATAATTTCAAAAGTTAAAACATTTTTAGCTAAAATAATAAAAGAAAATTCTATTAATATTTTGGAAATTGATGAGCATATTGAAGAAATTTCATTAGTTTTGAAAGATAAAATCAATTTGGCATTAGATGAATATGGATTGAATATACCAGAATTTTTTATTACTTCAATTATGACTCCAGATGATGATCCTAATTATAAAAAAATGAAGGAGCAATATGCTGAAAGATATCTTTTAATTCAACAAGAAAGAATAAAAAAAGCAGAAGCAGAAGCAAGCCAACAACGAAAAATTGTTGAAGCGCAAACTTCCGCTCAAGAAAAAATTATTGCAGCACAGGCTGATGCAGAAATGTATCGTTTGAAAGCAGAAG
>FR889444.1:0-1218 GCA_000432895.1 Firmicutes bacterium CAG:449
TCAAACCATTACAAATGGTGCGCATGCTTTAAGAATTATTTCTTTTGGATTTATTGTTTCTTCTTTTTCAGTAGTTATCAGTGGAGTGTTTGAAGGACTTGGAAATGGATTTCCATCTTTAATTATTTCTTTAACAAGATATTTATTAATTATATTAGTGGCATTTATTTTAACTAGGCTTATGGAAGTGGATGGCGTTTGGCATGCTTTTTATATAACTGAAATAATTGCCTTTTTGATTTCTATTATTTTATATATAGCTTTCTTTTTAAATAGAAACAAAAGTATACAATAATTATATATAACCAATAGAAGAAACTATAATGGTTTTAAATGAATTAATTTATTGTAATTTTAAATGCAATGTATTTATTAATATTGAGGATAAAATAAAAAAATAGTTAAGCAACTTGATTGCTCAATGTGTAGTAATAAAATCGAAACATGTTAAAAAATTATTGATGTTGGCGTTTTATATAATTCTTCGAAAAAATAAGCTTTAGTGAAGAAGAAATTAGTGTTGAGTAAATTAAAGATATCATTTCTAATTTAGATTATGATGCTTTAAAGGTTAAATAGGTAGAAACATGATAAAAATATTGAATTTTCACTTTCTGAACTTGATTAATTAATAAAGTACATGGAGATAATCAAGAATTAAAACAAATTAATGAATTATATTTAGAATTAAAAAAATCTTTAGAAAATGAAGAAAATTCTAAAGATATATTATTAAAAATTAAATAATTAGCTAATGATTTTGTTTTACTTAGTGATGCATTGTCAAGCTTATTCTAGAGTTTATGAAACTTATAAAATTATTGAAGAGCAATTTACCAAATAAAGTTTGCTTTATTAGCTTCACCATTATCAATTAAAATATCTTGTCCAGTCATTGATTTATTAATGACTGTTACAAAATACGACCATTTAGCAATTTCTTCAACAGTTGACCAAGCATGAAGAATTGTTTCATCTAAGACTTGTTTATAGAGATTTTCATCATCTAAAATATGTTTATTTAAAGAAGTAATAACTCCACCTGGTGAAAGTGAATTACTTGTCGCGTGATATTTTCCAAGTCGTAAGGCCACATTTTTCATATAGGCAATCATTCCACCTTTAGAGGCAGCGTATTCAGGAAATTCTGAGCCAGTATTACCTGAAGAACTTGCAATAAAAAGGACTGATTGAATCTGATCTTGAAAAGCATATTTT
>FR889444.1:1238-2217 GCA_000432895.1 Firmicutes bacterium CAG:449
TCAGTTACTTTAATAGTTCCTTTTAAATTGTTATCAATATCATTATCATTTTGAGTGCCAGCATTATTGATTAAGATATTGATATTTTTTATTTCTGGTAATTTATCTTTAAAAATATCAACTTGATAATGAGTATAATTTATATTTTTTATACTACTTTTTTGCGGTCTAAACCAATCACTTGATAATTATTATTTAAAAATTCTTTAGCAATTGCTAAACCGATTCCTTGACTTGTCCCAGTTATTAAAACTAATTTATTCATTCTTACCTCTTAATAAAAAATAATCTTTACCAATATCATCTTTTTTCCATAATTTAACAATTTTATATCCAAGTGGTGAAAAAATAATTTCAAATAATAATTCTACAATAGCTCCAGTTAAAGCGCATGTAACACATTGAAGAGGTGTCCAAGCAAAGAAAACAAATGATACCATAAAGGCAAATACTAAATTATCAACAAATTGACCAATCATTGTGGAAATATATGTTCTAAAAATAAATGATAAAAAATTATCTTTTTTTGTTAATTTACCAAGTAAAAAATTTAAAGTATTATTAACGATTGCTGAAACAATAAAGGCTGTAGTTGAACCAAGTAAAACATACCATGTTCCTCCAATAGTATTATTTAAAGCTGTATTAATAATTGTTTCACTTCCTTCAACAAATGATTCACCCCACATACCAGGAATAACACTGGCAATAAATAAGATTAAAGCAACAAGTAAATTAATACTAATACCAAAAATAGCAAGTTCAGTGCTTGCTTTAGGACCATAATGTTTGGTAACAACATCCATTGTTAAAAATGTTAGCCATGATAATAATATTCCAGCATCAAGCGCTAACCAACTTACTGGCAAATTAATACTTTTATTTGCTAATAAATTCATAATAACAACAGAAATAACAAATAAGGCAACAACAGTAGAAGGGACACTTCTTATAAAAGTTTTGAATTCTAAGAATTCTT
>FR889445.1:0-6823 GCA_000432895.1 Firmicutes bacterium CAG:449
CTGTGGTGAACAAGCTTCAAGTGCAGCATCATCGACATCCTCCGAAGGCACAACTACCTCCGAAGGTAATACTTCAAGTTCATCCTCTGTAGATGTATATACTTATTCTTTAAGTGTTACTGCTCCAGAAAAAACTGTTTATGAAACAGGTGATGTATTTGAATTTTCTACTATTGAAGTAAAAGAAACCACTTTTGTTAATGGAAATAGTAGAGGAGAAGTTTTATTAAAAAGAGACGAATACGTTGTTAAGGTAAATGGACAAGTAATTGATGGTGATTTTACTTTTGCTTCAGAAGGTCAAGTTGAATTTGTTATTTCAAGTAAAGAACATAGTGACGCAACAAATTCCTTTACTTTACAAGCAGTAACATATTATTCAATTACTAATGCTTCTAATGATAAAGTTATTTTAACTTCTTTACCAAATAGATCGTTAGCTAATGAGACTATTACTTTTGGATTAACTTTATTACCTGGATATTATTTCGAAGGTACATTATCAATTGTTGATGGAGCAAGTAATCAAATAGAATTTACTGAAGAAAATTATCAATATACATTTAAAATGCCAGCTTCTAATGTCACAATTTCTGTTACAACAGATTTAAATGATTTTACAATTAGTAAAGATAGTGAAATTATTGGTGATGTTGTTTTAGAAAGTGGCGATGATACAAGCGATGTTTTTTCTGCTGTACCTGGCACAAGATTGAAATTTAAAGCATCTGAATCCGTTGATTTTACATTTACAGAAATATATATGGATGGTGTTGTTCTTGAAAAAGGTGATGATGATTTTTATCATTTTGAAATGCCACATCACCCAGTTAAATTAACTACAAATAAATCGCATAGATTTTATTCAATTACATCTAATGCTAATGAATTAACAATTTCTAAATCAGTAATGTATGTTGATAATGAAACTAAAACACCTATTACTTCTGCATATAAAGGACAAAGAGTTTATTTAGAATTTAGTTATGATGTTGTTTTAGTTAAATATGAAATTTCTGTTAAAGATGCAACTAATGCTTCTTTAGAAGTAAAACAAGTTGAAGGTCAAAATATTTTCTATTTTGATATGATTTCTTCAGATATTACTATTGAAGTAAAAGAAGATGATTATTCAAAATATTATGGATATTATGTTACAAATAAGACATGGAAAACATGGGGTGTTTCAAGTTATACTACTGAGTTAGTTTCTAAAAAAGGTAACAAAATTTCAGGACCGGAATTTGTATTTAATTCTAACGGAAAAGGAACAAGAGGTACAATTGGCTTTACATGGAATGCTGATTATGATTCTGCGTATGGAAAACTTACTTTGTCAAACATTGATAGAGCCTCAGTTAGCGTTACAAAAGAAGTATATTATACTGAACATTTAATGATTTCAAAAATGTATGATTATGCAAGTGCAAAATGGGAAGATGCATATGTTGGTACATGGGATGATGAAACAACTGTTAATGTCTTTGTATTTAATAGTAGAAGTAGATTAATTTGGGCAAGTGATGAGAATGGAAATATTATAGAACAATTCTTAATTCATGATGAAGAAGTATTTGAAACAGTCTATTTATATAAAGATGAAGAATTAACTGATGAATGTTTAAGTGGAGATATTACAAAAGATTCTACTTTCTATGTTTATGTTGATGATGATTTAACATTTGGTGTTGAAAAAGGAACTATTGTTAGATCATATAAAATTAACAGAACAGAATCTTCTCAATATACAATTATTACTAAAAATGAAAGTGGAGAAGAAATTACTACTGCTAAAAATGGTCAAAAAGTTTATATCTATGGAACATTAGCAAGTGATATCTCTTCTGATATTACTATTGATTCACCAGTTGTTTTAAATGATTCATCTAGTGTCTATGTAAAAAAGGAAACCGGCGATAATGTTTGGTCATTTACAATGCCAACAAATGAAGTAACAATTTCATTAAATCTTAATGATCCAAATAAATTTAAAGGTTATGAAGCGGTTGGAAAATATATAGGTGTAAATATTTGGGGCTCAGGTGATAAAACTCTAAAAAATGGTGATTATGGCACAAAAAAATTTGAAATTACTTCAGCTGGTAAATTTAATAATAATGGAGCAATGGAAAATATTTCTTTTCTTGATAATTCATCATATGGAAAGATGATAGCTAATAAAGAATGGAGTTTTGGTGATGGAGTGATTGCTTCCCCATCTTCTAGTAATAAAGGTGATTCATATCTTGCGTTTAAAGTTGATGATGATTTTGATTTATCTTCACATACTGTAACAGCACAAGTTCATTATATTGGTTATAGCTACTATGGTAATTCAACTTTTGCAGTTGAATTTATAGTAGATGGAACATTTAAAGCTGGTGTATTTATGACAAACAATACATACTATTGTGGTGTTACATTCACTTATGAAAATACAACTAGAGTTGGTTCAACAGGAACATATCATGTTGTATATCAAGGCCAAACAATTTTTGATGTAACTGGTTCAACAGTTACTGCTCATGAGTAATTGGAGGATAAATAATTTATGAAAAAGAATACAAAATTATTATTAACCTTAACATTAGTTGGAACTACATTATTTTCATGTAGTTCTAGCGTTACTCCTATTAATGGAGCAAAACAAGAAAATCAACAAACTGAAGTAGTTGAAACATTTAATATTGTTAATGCAACTAGTGAATATGCTTATTTAGATGGTTTACCTGAAAAAGGTGAAGTTGGAAAAACTTATTCATTTAGAGTCTCATTAAAGCCTGGTTATCATTTCAATGATAAAGTAACAATTAATTGTGGAGACGCTATTGTTGATGTAACTTTTGAAAATGGATTATATTCATTTGTTATGCCAAATGGTGATATAACTATTTCTCTTGATGTTGGGGTAACTGATTTTACAATTACAAATACATCAATGTTTATTGAGAAAGTTCTTTTAGATGATAATAATGAAGAAGAAGTAAATATTAGATCAGCAACAGCTGGAACAGCTCTTAAATTTGAGGTAGTTCATAATGATGATTTTCATTTTAGTAAAATTACTATGAATAATATCGAATTAGAAGAGGGAGAAGATGGTTATTATCATTTTGTTATGCCTAGTAAACCTGTTGTATTATCTTCTGATAAACTTGAAACATATTATAATTTTAATTTAAAAAATGAATTAACTTTGTCAAGTTTAAAAATGTATACTGATGAAGAAGAAAAAACAGCAACTAATAAGGCTTACAAAGGTCAGAAAGTTTATTTAGACTTTACATATCTTTCAGAAGCAACTAAGAAAATTATGTATAGTTTTGATATTAAGACAGTTGTAGAAGATGAAAAAGATGCAGTTAATCTAGAAGTGATGCAAGTTGAAAATACAAATGTGTATTATTTTGAAATGGTATCAAACGATATTGATATAACTATTACAGAAAAAGATTGTACAAGCTTTTTCGGCCATGCCCTTGTAAATAAAGCATGGAAAGTATATTATTCAAGTGAACCAGGGGCATCAACACCTAAATCTGAAACAAAAGAATATTCTCTTATGACTAGTAAAGAATTTTCATTTGATGAAAATGGATTTGGAAAAATGAGCAAAATTGATTTTGCTTGGGATGTAAAAACTAAAGATAGCGTAAATCTTACATTTAAATCATATTCGAAAAATTTATACTTCACTGATAATTTGATTTTAACTCCATATTCAGAATATTCTAGTGCTAGTCTTGATTCTTTATATGTTGGAACAAATTCTAGTGATTATGTTGTGCATTCTTATATTGCAAAAGGAGCATATAAAATTTATTGGATAGAAGATGAAAACCACAATATTATTGAAAGTATAATGGTTATAGGCAATAAATCTGTTTATGCTAATGTAATTTTAAAGAACAGTGATAAAACAACTGCTATTGGAACGGATATTACTGAAGGTAAAAAAATAGATGTTTATAATGGAGAAGCGTATATTGGTCAAATGAATAATTCTACATTCTCAAAAGTAAGCAAGATTAATGTAACTATTGATGAAAACACTGAGGCTGTAATTAAAGATAAAGATGGTAATATTATTACTTCTGCTATATATGGAGATACAATTTATGTTTATCCAACATTAAAAGATAATGTTGGTGAAAATATTACTTTAAGAGATGTTAAAGTATCTAGTGGTTCAAAATCTATTAGTGTTACAAAAGTTGAAGGACAAGAAAATGTTTATTCATTTATTATGCCAAACGATGAAGCTAGTGTCTTTGTATTGTCAATGGATCCAACAAAATATCAAAACTATTCAGCTTTAGGAAAATATATTACATATAATATGTGCTATGGATATGGTTATAATGATAGATCTGGAGATGTGGATTATAGCAGTACAGGATTAACAAAAACAACATTTGAATTTTTCGCTAATGGTGATATAGAAAAAACGACATCAAATACTGAATCATTAACTATTACATCCTTAGAAAATACTGATCAAGGAAAAATGTTGATTAACAATGGCACTACTACTGGTGAATTATATTTTGCAAACGGATTAATGGTTACTCCATATTCTGTTGGAAATACATCATTTATGGATGTATATATTGGAATTCGTGTTCCTGAAGGAAAAGATGCTACAAAAGTAAAAACACAAGTTCATTTCAATAAGGATGATTCTTTCTGGGCAATTAGTTTCTATCTCGAAAATGAGTTATTTGGTTCTATGTTCTATTACGATAATACTATTTATACAGGCGTTGAATTTACATTTGATGAAGGTTATACAAGAGTTAATTTAAATTCTTGCTATCATGTTGTAAAAGATGGTGTTACCTTATTTGATGTAAATAAAAATAAAGTTACACCTCATGTAAATTAATATATTTCTATTTAAAAGAAGCTCAAATTTGGGCTTCTTTTTACATGTTTATTTATTTTATTGATTAATTATTTAAATTCTAGTAAAATTTATTTTGCTAAAGGCCTGTTGTCGAAATTGGTAGACGAACTTGACTCAAAATCAAGCGCTTGTGAGAGCATGCCGGTTCGAGTCCGGCACGGGCCACCATTTGAAAAGTAATAGGTTTGATACAGTAGTAATTGCTGTTTCAAACTTTTTTTTGTGCTTAAATCCGTAAGCCGAATCCGTACATTGATGAATTTAGACATAATTTAAAGCGTAAATAAGTGAACTAATAGATATAGTTATTTAGAACAGTAAACTTTTACTTGCATAAAAAAGCTTTTATTAACACAAAAAACTATTTAATATTTATTTTTTTATTGTAGTTTAGATTATTTTGATGAACACATAGGGCATGACATTCCTAAAATTATAGAAAAATATGGCAAAGAAGCATTTGATATTCACGATACATATATTATTATCATACCAAAATCAATACATGAAGATAGAATTAAAGCAAATATAGATATTTTTGATTTTTCATTAAATGAAGAAGAAATAAATGCTTTATCTAAAATAGATAGAAATGAACTAATGATAGGAAAGCCTGAAGTACCAGAATTTACTGAAACGGCAATGAGGTGGATAAAATGAAAAATGTATTAGTATTATGAGCTACAAGATTATTTGGAAAAGCTTTTGTTAAATAATTAGAAAAAAATAGACAAATATAGAATAATAGCATTTTTTCGTCATGCAACAAAAATATATGAAGCAAATAACTTTAAAATTTCATTTGATGGAGATATATCGTAATGAAGCAGCGAGATTTGCTGGTGTTAATCAAAGAACTCTTAGAAGTTATGAAGATGGCGAAAGAAAAATGAGAATTATAACATTTTATAAATTAGTGCAGTTATATGAAGTCGTGGATATCTCTGATTTTTTATGCAACATAGCCAGAAAGATGAAAAGTGACAATAGATGGCAATTGGTGATGCTGCCATAGATAATGGTGGTTGTAAGCAAAATTTGATAAAAAAATCGAGAAATCGCTAAAAAAATTTGCAAATGCATAATTATTATGATATAATGATATTGAAATTGGAGGGATGATTATGGGCTTTAGTTATACTAGATTGTGGAAGTTACTTATTGATAAAAAATTGACTAAGACAGACCTTCATGATTTGACAGGACTTAGCACATCTACAATTAACAAATTGACTAATAACGGAAATGTTAATACTGAAGTGCTAGAAAAAATATGTAATGCTTTAGATTGTGAATTAAAAGATATTGCAGAATATAAAAAGGATTCGGAGGGACAATAAGATGGATAATAGAAAAAAAGCACATAAAATTGGAATAAGTTTATTTTGCTCATCTGGTATTGGAGATTTAGGCCTTCAAGCAAATGATATAGATGTTGTTGTAGCTAATGAGTTAATTTGTGAAAGAGCTCAATTGTTTTTAAATAATTATCCTAATGTAAAAATGTTCAATGAAGATATTTGGCAGTGCAAAGATAAAATTATTAAATATTACAAAGATAATTTTTTGGAAAATCCATACGTTATTTTAGCTACTCCGCCATGCCAAGGAATGTCTTCAAATGGTATGGGAAAGATGCTGAGTGATTTGAGAAAAGGGATTAGAAAAGAATTTGATTCGAGAAATCAATTAATAATACCTGCTATAGATATTATCAATGAATTACAGCCGGAATGGGTTATATTTGAAAATGTTCCTAATATGAACAATACAATCATATTAGATAAAAACGGACAACCTATAAATATTATTGATTATATTTTTAAAAATTTAAAAGGATATGTTGGAAGACCAGAGGTTGTGAATACTGCAGATTATGGAATTCCACAAATTAGAAAAAGATTAATTACCATATTA
>FR889445.1:6872-12030 GCA_000432895.1 Firmicutes bacterium CAG:449
ATTTTAATAGGAATAATTCTTTTTTGCCAAATACTACTCACAATGAGAATGGTGATTTAACACATAAAAAATGGCTAACATTAAGAGATGCTATCGGTAATTTGCCTCCACTTGATGCAATTGAGGGGAAAAATGATAGAACAGATTTCAACCAATTTCATAGAGTACCTATTATGGATCCTAAAAAATATGAATGGATAAGGAACACTAAAGAAGGAGATACTGCTTTTAATAATCAATGTATTAATCCAAATTGCATGTATCAAGGAAATGCAAAGCATGGAACAAAGTATGTAGATGGGATTAATAAGTTTAATACGGAAACTCCATTATATTGTGAAAAATGTGGCTCATTATTGCCAAGACCAAGTACTGTTGATAAGAAGACTGGAAAGTTGAGAATTATGAAGGGGTTTACTAGTGCATATAAAAGAATGAATTGGGATATACCAGCTAGTACATTAACAATGAATTTTCCGTATGTTTCTTCGGATAATAAAGTACATCCATCTCAAAATAGAACTCTTTCAATTTATGAGGCTATGGTACTGCAAACAATTAGTGAATATAACTTTTCATTTATTGAGGGTGATAAATATGTTTCAGACAATCTTGTCATCGAGACAATAGGAGAAAGCGTTCCGCCTAGGTTAATAGATTTAATTGTTAGAAATATAAAGAATATATAAAAATTTCCTACACAATTATTTGCTTGTGTAGGCTTTTAGTTTTTAATCATTTAAATTTTTTTATTGGATTTTTTCCCCAACCCATTTTTTATTGGATAATTTTTCTATATAAGTTTCATCGTTTATGACTGTAATCCATCCTTCACACATTTTCTTTACACCAGCACTAGTCATTATTGAAACGCTTGTTGTTCTTCCACCACCTTCTTTAGGTTGAACAATTGCACCCCAATCATCTATTATTAAATCGTTTCTATAGAATGCAGCTACAATTGTAGGAATGCTATCAATAAAATCCCATAAAACTCCAATTAGATTATTTGTTGTTCTATGATGGGCTTTCCAATCAAATCCATTAATACTTTGAATTCTTTGTTCTCCAATAATAGGCTTTCTAAATTTTTCACTTTGAGAAGGAGTAGAACCACACGTTGCTTTAATTTCTAATCCACCATATTTATATGGACTAAATAACTCTTTAGAGTTGGGATATTTTTTTCCGTCTTTGACAACATAAGTTGTAGCCAAATATTTTTGCTTATCTTCAGTATCATTCAATAATAAATCTGGATATCCATCTTGATGAAGATTTTTTACGACTTTGTGACTTGTAACATTATCAATTGAAGAAACTAAAACTTCACCAACAAATCCACTTAGATTTCGCATCCCTAGTATTTCAAAAATATTAATATCAAATTGTTTAGTTTGCTCATCTAATTGCTTTATTGCATTGTTAGCATATGTAATTGCATCTACAATCTCTTTTGAGGTGAGTATTTCTTTTCCGTTTAACAAAGTACCTGTTGAATTAATTACATAGTTTTTATAGGTTGTTCCCATAATTATTTTTACTCCTTAATATATTCCATAATGTCACAAAAATCACAATTTAATGCCTTACAAATCTTACAAAGAACATCAGTTTGAATGTTTTGGCCTTTTACTAATTTAGAAATAGAAGCAGTACTAACACCTGATACAGCTATAAGATTCTTCTTATTCATTTTTTTATCAATTAGTAGTTTCCATAATTTTTTATAACTAACCATTTTGCACCTCTTTTTTTCTCAAATTTAATAAAAAATGACGTTTTATTCTATTTTTTTAAAAAAATTCTCGAAAATGTATAAATATTGTATCACAAAATTAATAATAATAATAATAATATGCGTTTGCAAAAAAAATATGAAAACTACTTACTTTTGACAGGACTTTAAAAGAAGCATGTGATAAAAATGAAAAAAATAGTATTTTTAATAATACCTTTTTTCTATTTGGTTTCATGAGGTAGATTTACATCTGACTAATCTACTGAGTCAGACCAATCTACGCCAAAAGAACCTAGTATTACACAACAAAGTGAGGCTGATGAATTTATGACTAAAAACTATCTATTAAATTGGTGATACAACTATTGATGTATATTGATTAGATAATGCATCAATTACTACTTAAAAAACTAACTAAAGATTGATTAACTATAGAGATGCATATGTATAGTGATTACGAACAAGTAAGTTCTTTAGACACAACTTTTACATCATTTGATACTAGATTTACAAATTCACTAGGAGATATCTGTTTATATTCTTCAAATCAAATAGTATTATTCTATGGTGATAATATTTGGAAATATACTAAATTAGTTCATATCAATAAACTTTTACTTGATTATATATTAAATAACATCTATAAAATGTTTCGGTAGTCTATCAGTTAATGCCTGCTGATAGACTTTTTTGTCACTATATGGTAAAATATACACAAGTAAATGCATGTACTTCGTAGGTGCTTCCTAAGTATTCATGGAGCCGAGTTGAGCGTAGTGCCTTGGGCTCGTTAAAAGGAAGTGCACATTCGGTCACGGAATCAGTGATTGGTCTAGAGTTCTAATGCCACAAAGAACTCATTTTTTAGTTAGATGGAGAATGTTAGCTATGATGTATGGGTTGATAATGTTAAGAGAATATTTAGATGAAATATTAGATGGTACAAAGGCTTATGATGCTCGTGCTTACAATACTAATAAACGTGGATTAATAGCTCTTGTTGATACAAGGAA
Organism: Firmicutes bacterium CAG:449; assembly: GCA_000432895.1. Lineage (GTDB taxonomy): Bacteria > Bacillota_I > Bacilli_A > RFN20 > CAG-449 > CAG-449. Next base: position 9,627 of record FR889445.1, read on the forward strand.
ATCTGCCATTATTGGTACAGTTGAACTCGTAGGAATTGAACCTATTACAGCTGAAAAATATTGTAAATGGCATGCGACAGGTAAATGGGCAGGTATGCAATTTCAAGTAGAAGATATGAATGCTACATATTGGGCTTATTGTTTTATTAATCCAAGAAGATTAGCTAAACCTATTAAAATAAAGAAAACTGGTAGAGTATGGACTAAGCTAGATGATTCAATAGAAAAAGGACTATACGATTTCGCTGCTAATAGTTTGCTTGGGGGAGAAAGAAAATGAAAAAGGATGTTTATTTCTTTTATGACGAATCAGGACATAGTAGAAAAATTACTGCTAACACAATGAATGATGATGATTTTAAATATGATTTTATTTCTGCAATTGTTGGCGTAGAAAAAGAATCATTTTCTACATTTAATAATGATTATATTGCTTTTGAAAATAAATGGAGAACGGTTTTTAATACTAATGAAATAAAAAGTAATTTAATAAGAGCTAAAAAATATAAGTTTGGTTTATCATCATTTAAAAAGGACGATGTTGCTTTTTACTCGGATTTGCTTGATATCATTTTAAAAAAAATATATATTTACACTTTGGTATTTTTAATAAGGTAGAATATCTAATTAATCAAATGCTAATAAAAAGTAGTCTATTAGAAAAAATAGATTTTAATAGTGTAAGCTATTCAATGGCAAAATCATTATGTGTTTATCATCCAAAAGATGTTTTAAGTTCTATAGAAAGCAATATTAATGAGTTTTTACCTAAATATAGATCATTTTTAGAAAAACGTAGAAAACTAAACGTAAGAGATAATGGCGAAAGTGAAGAAAAGACTTTTAAATATTTAATTTCAATTATTGATTCTATTAATACAGATTTAAAGTTAGAATGGGATTATGTATTTTCATTTGATGGATTTAAAAAATATATATCAGAATTGGATTTAAATAATACTCAGTTGCTTATTGATAAAGAAGGGGTTGGAAACACAAAAAATGCAGCAATAAATGATGGCTTAGTTAACGTTGAAGAAGCAGATTCATTAAAATCAACCGGAATAAGATGTGCAGATTTATTAGCTGGATTTTTAAGCAATATGATTGATGCTTGCGAAAAAGAAACTTCTTACGAGGAAAATGATACAGCTAGAAATGAGAGTCTTTTACCAATTGAATGGTTTAAAAATTTATCAAATGAAACATTTAATTTATATAAAAAAGCATATAAAATTTTTATCGATTTAAATAATTCATGGTATAAATATTATTGTTCTATATACGCTGATGGTTTTCTAATATTCCTATCTTTATTAACTCATATTGAAAATTATACTTCATATGATGAATATAAAAAAGATTCATATGAGAATCATCAACAAAAAGTAAATACGATTTTATATTGGAAATTGAAAGAAAATCATGAAAAAATTAATGGGACTTATAAAATAGAACCAATATCATCTAATAACAAAGATTATTTTTATAATTCAAAAGGAGCTAAATGTTATTTTGATTATAAAGAGCATTCTTTTTTAAATTTACCTAATGATGGAGAAATAATTAAATATTTCGTGTTGTCTGTTGGATTCTTTCCTAAAAATAGCAATCCATTTGGACAACCTTGTATAACAATTAGTGAAAGAGGAAATCCAATTTGTTATTTATTGCCAATTGAATTTAGTGATTGGGTAATGTATCAGCAAACTAGTGCAGCAATTTTTTATAATAATATTTTTCCATGCTTTGTAGTTATAAAAAATATTAACAATGAATTTCAACTTGAGATAGCTGATGATTAATTTATGATTTTAATGATGGTGAGGAGGATTAAATAAAATGAGTTTAAAATTTGATAATAAAGAAACAATTAAGCAAGGGAAAATGGAAAGCTATTTAAGTAAATTGATGCGTTTAGCAACATCGTACGATAACCATGATTATGTGATTATATTAAAAAAGGCTGGATTATCTTCTTATATAGATGAAGTTGGATATAAATTAACTCCTTATACATATAATGGTAATTGGCAAAATGAAAATGTTAGATATGCACCAGAAGAAGTATTTGATCGATTCTTTTATGAAATAGGAGCTGATGATAAAGAACACCAATATTTATTTTTAAAAGCAATTGTTGAACAAATTTCATCTTTTAGTAGAAATGAAATTGATAGAGATTTACTAGAAAGATATCTATTACTTTTAGGATATGAAATAATAGATACTAATGATACTGAAGCAAATGGATATTCATTAATTAAAGCAGGTGTCGTTGATAATGAAGAAACTTTAGAAAATACAATGTTTGAAAATATTATAAATACATATGGTAATGCAAAATATTATTATGATCAAGCAAATTCAACATTCATTAATGGTGATTATAATAGTACAATCG
>FR889445.1:12059-19963 GCA_000432895.1 Firmicutes bacterium CAG:449
CGTGAATTATTAGAAATTGTATGTAATTGCAAAGCTGGACTCTCAAAGTGTGGAAATTCAATTTTTAAATTATCAAACATTTGCTTTAATGATGACAAAGGCAAAGTAGAAGATATTAATCAAGCAATTAAATATTGGTGTGAAAAGAAAAAAGATGTTTCTATTTTTATTAGATTGTATTCTTTATATAATTGTTTATGTGAATATGGATCTCATCCATCAATGAAGCCAGATTATAATATTGCTTTATTAATGTTAAATGAAACTAAAACAACTATTTATTATTTGCATAATTTAAAGTAAAAATATCTTATAAGATGATGTGGTGATTATATGTTGGAAGAATTAAATTTAAAATTGGATACATGGATGCAAACCGATGATTATAAATGCCAATTGAAAAAACAAGATAAATATTTTAAATCTCTAAGAGAGTTTTTGGCTACATTTACTAAAGATAAGATTGAATCAATGGATATTGATGAATATGTTACAGGTAAAAAAATCAAAAAGCATTTTGTTATTGTTTAGAAGAAACATTAGAATTTTATGGCTCAATAAGTGGAAGAACAACAGCATATGAGAAATTTGTAATTTATTGGGATAAAGAAATCAAAGATTATTCATTTGGACCTAAAAAATGGTAATCAAGAAGAGGTTTTGGCTCAACCAAAGATGAGATTTTTGAAAATGTAAAAAAGTCAATTTTAGATGTGGTTGATGCCACTAAAAATAATGATTACGAAAGAATCATAAATAATCCTCTCAATCCACAATTTAAAAATAAAATTAACTTTTTATACGATTATAATAATCAAATACCTATTTATAGCAATGAAGATTTGAATGTTATACTTACATTATTTGAAATTCCATTTGATAAAAATATTGATAGGATATATAAAAGAGAGAAGTTATTTGAATTTTATAAAAATAATGGATATGATCAAAAAGTATCTCCTGCTTTATTTATGCTATTTATTTATAGTTGGTATGGATATAGAGCAATACTTCGTACAAATGAAAAGCCAACAATTGAATCAAAAGAAATTGAATCATTTTCTTTAGTTGATATTAAAATTGACGACGTTATTACTTCTAAGAAAGAAAAATACAAAAATGAATTGAAACGTAGAATAGTTTATAATCCTGGTTCAGAAGAATCAAAACGAATAACTGGTAAAAAAGCTGAAGACATTGTTTTAGAATATTTAAAAGTTCATGCAAAAGAACTAGATGCACATAATATTACACCTTGGTGTTATGGAGAAAATCAAGATGATGGTAAAGGGTATGATATTAGTTATTTTCTTTCTAATGGAACAGAGATATTTGTAGAGGTTAAAGGAACTAAGGCTGATTTAAAAGGACAAGTATACTTTGAAATGTCTAGAAATGAATATAATGTCATGAAAAACAATCCAGATACATACTATATATTTTTTGTGAATGATGTTAATAAAGGTAATATTATTCAAAGAATATTGGCTAAAGATGTGTATGGTGAGGAATCAATTAAGTATAGAGTGAATTTTAAATCAATGTTAAAAGATGAAAATAAAACTATTGCATTAAATAGCAGGGAATTAAAAAAATCGGATGACAAGATTAAAGATTAATGTTAATCAAATTTTGCATTTATAGATGAATAAGGATGGTTAAAATGTCAAAAAAGAAAAAACATAAAATTAACGATGAAGTTAAAACTAAAGAAGAACTTAAAATATTTTGTGATCATGCTTATGAAAAATGTTGTGATGAGCAGGGGGATATAAATTTTTATAGTGCTGGAAATAATTGCAGTAATTACAATATTGTGGATAAATTATTTAAATGTATTCCTTTTGAACATCCAGACGGCTATTATTTTGATTCTAAAGAAAGTGTTTTATACATATTTGAACATTTTGAATTTGATTGCTCACCTAGTTCAAATTATGGATCAAAACTAAGAAGAAATGAGTCTATTGTTCTTAAAAAAGAAAATAATGAAATAAAAAACAAAAAAGTGACTGAAATTACAAGTATTGTTGAGCAAGGGTATTGTGAAAATAATACATATAAAATGGGTGCAAATGGTATTGAATATAGAAATAATTATATTGAAAATTTTACAAACTCATTTAATAAACATTTGAGCCAAATAGAAAAATATAAAGATGACTGCATGAAGAAATTAAAATTGTTACCAAACAAAATAGTGATATCATTTGTATGTGAAGATAAAACTCTTGGGGGAACTTATTATAAGGAAAATAATAAAATGGGAAAATGTGTTAATCCATTAGCTACTAAACAATTTATTAATTTGTTAAAAAATTCTTCAATTGATTACCTTATTTTTAATTCACAAAATGACCCATCACAGCTAACAGTTTTAAGTAAAAATAGTATAAATGATAATTTGCTCAAAAAATCTGAAGATTTGGAAGAGAAAGAATTTTATATAATTCCAGCCTTTCCAAAAATTACTTTTATCAAATATTATGATAAAAAATAATTTGATATAAAGTGTTTTAATTATAGCAAATATAGGGGTCGCATTTGGTCTCTATGGGTTGCAAAAAATAACAAGGAGTTGCAACTGTATTATAATAGTAAATGTTTGCCATTTATATATTAAAGCCTTTTGTTAGGCTTTTTTTTAACTGAATAATGTTAAAATTTTATGTACATTTACACGGATTTATGCATTAATTGTACAAAAGTAAAAAAATTAAAATATTAAATCTAGAAAATCTTATATATTAGAATTAATCTAATGAGTTTTCATCAAGTAAAAAATCAAAGAGATTCATGTGTATAATTCCATATTCATCATATGATCCATTACCTTCGTATTTAGTAATTATGACTTTTTTGAATGAATTATTTATTTTTCTTAGCGGTCTTAGCTCTTGTTCCATTTTTTCATTATCTGGAATGTATAAAGCGGATTGTATATAGATGATTTTGTCAAATTTTTCAGCAATAAAATCAACTTCTATATTAAGTCTTATGGCTTTGTTTTTAGAATGATCAAAAATTGTGATAGAACCAATTGAAACATTATAACCTCTATATATTAGTTCGTTATAAATAATATTTTCCATGAAATGTGGCTCTTGATCTTTTCCAACAAAAGCAGAAGCTGCATAACGTAATCCCATGTCTTCAAAATAGTATTTGTAGGATGTTCCAATAAACTTTCGTCCTGTTAAGTCATATTTGCAAGCGGAATTTAATAAGAAAGAGTCTTCTAAATGTTCAATATATTTTGATATAGTCGCAGGTTGTATTGTTGATTTCATTTCTGATTTGAAAGTATTTGCAATTTTATTTGGATTAATGATAGAACCAACATTTGTAGCCATAACTTTAACTAAATCTCTTATTGCAAAATTATTTCTTAAGGAATATCTTTCTATGATATCATTAATGTAAGTATTCTCGAATACTTGCCTTAAATATTCTCTTTTTGATGGTTCATCTGGAAGTAATGATATCTGAGGAAGTCCTCCATAAAGATAGTATTGTTTCCATAAAGAAAAATTATCCGTTTCTTTTTGAATATTGGCTTCCTTAAATTCTTTAAATGTAAGTGGATGAATTCTTATTTGCCATCCTCTTCCTCTAAATTCTGTTGCAATGTCGCTAGAGAGCATGTGTGAATTGCTTCCAGTGACAAAAACTTCTACATTATTAAGATTTAAAAAACCATTGAGAACATCATAAAAAGTAATCTTTGGCATATTGTTATCATCAGTTTTATAACCAGAGAATGCTGGATTATCAATGCTTTTGCAGAACTGTATTTCATCAATCAAAAAATAATATTGAAAATCATCTTTTACACTATCTTTGAAGTAGGAAGATAAATCAATCGGATTACGATATTTAGCGTTGCTTGCATTATCAAGTGATAACTCAATGATGTGGTCTTCTTTCACTCCAGATGATATAAGATAATCTTTGAAGATATGAAATAATAGGAATGATTTACCACATCTTCTCGGACCTGTGATGATTTTAATCATTCCATTATTGATGGAATTCTTTAATTTTTCGAGATATAAGTCTCTTTTAATATACATAATCATTAACTCCTTAATACATATTTTTGTGCATATGCACATATTTATGCATTAAGTATAACATATTTTATACTTTATTGTATAAAAATGTGCAATAATAAATATTGTTTAAATTATAAAAATAATTCAAAGATAAAATAATTATAAATAGTATCAAAAATAATTTATTTATATTTAATTATTTAATAATAAAAATGTTCACTTTTTCAATGTGAATATTCTTTTTAAAATGATATACTAATTTTATGGAATCAGTAAAATTTAAATTATTAATTAATTCAATTACTAAAGAAATGAATGTATATAATGTATGTGATTTTTATAATAATCATTATAATATTGTTAATTTTATTAATAAAAAAAGTAATATTTATTCTTTAAGTAAAAATATTACTAGTTTATGTATAGGAATCTTATTTGATAAAAAATTATTATCTTTACAAGATGATATTTATGATATTTTTAAGGATGAATATCCAACTTCAATTTCTTATAAAGGTGTAACAATTGAGGATGTTTTAAAACAAGTTACGGGAATTAAAGAAGGATTTTTAGATATTGATGTTGAAGATAAAAATAGTTTTGATGAAGATGATTATTTAAAAATAATTTTTAAAAAAGGATTATTTTATCATGATAAAAATCATTTTGTTTATAGTGATTCAAATTATTATTTATTAGGTAGGATTGTAAAGAAAGTAAGTGGGCTTTTTTTACAAGATTTTATTGTTAAATATATTTTTACACCTTTAGAAATAATAGATTATGAATTTGTTTTAGATCCTATTCATAATCAAATGGGAGCCACTGGAATATTTTTACATTCTTATGATGTAAATAAAATAGGTCAAATTTTTATTGATGGAACTTTTTTTAATCAAAGAATTGTTTCTAGTGAATATATAAATTTAAGCAAAAGTAAACTTGTAAAAGTTGATGAAAAAATTAAATATGGATTTTCGCTTTGGTTTAATGATGAAAGTAAGATATATTATGGATGTGGAATGTTAGGACAAATGTTTGTTTTATTAGATGAAGAAGTAATTTCTTTGATTAGTGAAGATAAGAATAACAAAATTGAATTATTAAAAGATATTTTATTAAGAAAGGATGTTCAAAATGGCAATTTATAAATTAATTCCAGCTTTAAAAGATTATATTTGGGGCGGTACAAATTTAAAAAAATATCGTAAAACAGATTTAGATATTATTTCTGAATCATGGGAATTATCTTTTCATCAAGATGGCTTATCTAAAGTAGAAATTGATAATAAATTAGTTAATTTATCTAGTGTTGTTAAAAAAGAAGATTTAGGTGAAAAAGTAAGTAATTTTCCTTTTTTTCCAGTTTTAATTAAATTGATTGATGCTAAAGAAAATTTATCTGTTCAAGTTCATCCAAGCGATGAATACGCTTTAAAAAATGAAAATAGTTTTGGTAAAACTGAAATGTGGTATGTTATTTCTGCTTTAGAAGGAGCAGGATTATATGTTGGTTTTAAAGAAAATGAAAATAAAGAAAATGTTGAAAAATATCTACATGATGGAACAATATTAGATCATTTAAATTTTTTTAAAGTGAAAGCTGGTGATTGTTATTTTATTCCTTCAGGAACTATTCATGCAATTGGAAAAGGGGTAACTTTAATTGAAATTCAACAAAATTCAAATTTAACTTATCGTTTATATGATTATAATCGTGTTGATAAAAACGGCTTAAAAAGACCTTTACACATTGAAAAGGCTTTAAATGTTATTGATTATAATAAATATCAAAAAGAAGAAAAAAGAGATAATTTATTAGGTAAATGTAAATATTTTACTTCATATAAATTAGATGCTTCTATTGATAAAAAAATATATTATAAAGATTCATTTACTTCAATAACCTTTTTATCTGGAGAAGGAAAAATTAATAATTTAGATTATAAAAAATTTGATTCATTTTTTATTTCTGCGGGTGAAGAATGTTTATTAAAAGGAAATGGAACTTATATATTAACAAGGGTAGAGTAGCATGATTATTTTTAGTGATGTAGATGGAACTTTATTAAATTCAAAAAAAGAAATTTCTTTTTTGACAGAATCTATTTTAAAAAAAGTAATTAAGAAAAATATCCCTTTTGTAATCACTTCTTCAAGATGTGTTGATAGTATCTATAAAATTATTGAAGAATATCATTTACCAAGCTATGTTATTGCTTTTGGTGGAGCGTTGATTGTTGATGATAAGAAAAATACTTTATATGAAAATAAAATGGAATATTCTTTTGTCAAAAGTATTATTGAATTTTTAGATAATAATTTTGATGTAGCATGGAATGTTTATTCATCTAATAAATGGATTGTTAAAAATAAAAAAGACCAAAGAGTAATTACTGAAGAAAAAATATCAAAAGTTGAAGCGCAAGAAGGTGATATTTTTGATATAAAAGATGAAATTTTTAAAATTTTATGTATATGTCATAAAGAAGATACTTTATTTATTGAAGAACAATTAAAAAAGAATTTTCCAAATTGTTATATTGTTAAATCATCGAATGCTTTAATTGAAATTTCAAATAAAGATGTTAATAAGGCTTACGCAGTAAAAAAACTTTGTCAAATACTTAATTATGATATAAAAGACGCTATTGCTTTTGGAGATAATTATAATGATTTAGCAATGCTTCAAGAAGTAGGTCATCCTTTTTTAATGAATAATGCACCTGAAGACTTAAAAAAGATTATTTTAAATCATACTTTAAGCAATGATGAGGATGGAATATATTTTGTTTTAAAAGATTTAATAGGAGATTAATTTTATGGGTTGTACAACTATTTTAGTAGGTAAAAAAGCAAGTTATGATGGATCAACTTTAATTGCTAGAAATGATGATTCACCAAGTGGAGTTTTTACTTCTAAAAAAATGATTATTGTGGAAAAAAACAAAAATGGTAAAAAATATAAATCAGTTATTTCTAAAATTGAAATTGATTTACCAGAATTTTCTTATCGTTATTCATTGATGCCAAATGTTACAAAAAATGAAGGTATTTGGGGCGCATGTGGAATTAATGAATGTAATGTAGCAATGACTGCAACAGAAACTATTACTTCTAATCCAAGAGTCTTAGGAGCAGATCCTTTAGTAAAAAAAGGAATTGGTGAAGAAGATTTAGTGGTTTTAGTGTTACCTTATATTTCTTCTGCTAAAGAAGGAGTTATTAGATTAGGGAAATTATTAGAGCAATATGGAACTTATGAATGTAATGGAATTGCTTTTTCAGATAAAGATAATATTTGGTATTTAGAAACTATTGGTGGACATCATTGGATAAGTAAAAGAGTTAAAGATGATCATTATGTAGTAATGCCTAATCAATTTGGAATTGATAATTTTGATTTTGATGATGCTTATTCATCTCAAAATGAAAATATGTGTAGTGAAGATTTAAAAGAATTCAGATTTAAAAGAATTCATGTTAAAGAATCATTTATGTTTAGATATAGATAATAAATTTTCACCTCGTTATGCTTTTGGTAGTCATGATGATTCAGATCATATTTATAACACTCCTCGCGCTTGGTTTATTACTAACTATTTTAATCCAAGCTTAAAAGGTAAATTTAGTCCTGAAGATGATAATATTCCTTGGAGTAATATTCCAGATAAAAAAATTACTATTGATGATATTAAATATGCTTTATCATCCCATTATCAAGGAACTTGTTTTGATCCATACACAAAAATTGTTAAAGAATATAAACCTTTATATCGACCAATTGGTATTAGTAGAACAAGTTTTATTCATATTCTACAAATTAGAGATTATGTTGATGAACAATTA
>FR889445.1:19971-20226 GCA_000432895.1 Firmicutes bacterium CAG:449
ATGAACAATTATCTTCTATTGAGTGGGTCGGATTTGCTTGTAATATTTTTAATACATTAATACCAGTGTATACTAATGTTGATAAATTACCTACTTATTTAAATAATACAACTGAAAAAGTTTCAACGAATAATTTTTATTGGACAAATAGAATTATTTCATGTTTAGTGGATAGCCATTATCAAACTAGTATTATTCATATTGAAAGATATCAAGAATCAACAATGGCAAAAAATTATCAATTAATAAAAAAAT
>FR889445.1:20251-29217 GCA_000432895.1 Firmicutes bacterium CAG:449
ATTTGATAATGAATTTGATGGAAGTGAAAAATACTTAGAAAACGCTAATAAGGAAATTGCTAAAATGATTCAAAAAGCCACTGATAATGTTTTGAGTAAAGTTTTATATCAAGCTAGTGTCCAAATGAAATGTGGATTTTCTAGATCGGATAATTAAGTAGTTAATTAGTATTTCTTTTTTTAAATTATTTTTATTAAATATTTTATAGTGAAGAATTATAATATTTAAGATGAAAAAAGTAATTATTGCTGAAAAACCTTCTCGTAATTATTGCCGAAAAACCTTCTCTAGCAAGAAATATAGTAAACGCTATTGATACTAAGATGCCTAAAAAAGATGGCTATTTTGAAAATGATGAATATATTGTAACTTATGCTTTTGGTCATTTATTTACTTTATATGATATTGAAAAATATCGTGATGATTATTCACCAAATGAAAAATATCTTTGGAAATTAGATAACTTACCTTTTTTTCCTAATGAATTTAAGTTTGGATTAACTAATGATGAAGGGGTAATTAAACAATTTAAAACAATAAGAACCTTAATTAATAGAGATGATGTTGATATTGTTATTAATGCAGGCGATTCTGATCGAGAAGGTGAAATAATTGTTCGTATTATTTTAAAATATGCTTTAAAAACAGATAAAAAGATTTGTCGATTATGGATGCCTGACCAAACTCCAAAAACTATCAAAAAAGAATTAGCCGAAATGAAAGAAGATTCTTTTTATGATTGCTTAGCAAATGAAGGATTAGCAAGAACTTATGTTGATTGGTGTTATGGTATTAACTTAACAAGATTTTCTACAATTAAAGCAAGAACCTTATTAAGAGTAGGAAGAGTAGTTTCTCCAATTGTAAAAGCTATTTATGATCGAGAAATGGCAATTTTAAAATTTGTGCCAAGAAAATATTATGTTTTATCTTCTAAAGAAAAAACTAATGGTGAAGAAATTGAACTTGTTTCTAAAGTAGAATTTGAAGAAAATGAATTAGATAAAATTAATGCTTTAAAAGATGTTTATAATAAAGAAAAAGCCATTGTAAAAGAAATTACTTCTGAAGAAAAAATTATTCCACCAGGAAGACTTTTTTCATTATCAAAATTGCAAGGTGAATTAGGTAAAAAATATAAAATGAGTCTAGATAAGGCTTTAGAAATTACTCAAAGTCTTTATGAAAAAGGATATGTATCATATCCTAGAACACCTTCTCAATATCTTTCAGAAAATGAAAAAGGAAAATTTAAAGAAATTATTGAATCATTTAAAAATTTAAATGTTGATATTGTTTTTAAAGATAATAAACAAATCTTTGATGATTCGAAAATTGAATCTCATAGTGCACTTACTCCAACATATAAAATCCCGAAAAAATCTGATTTGACTGAAGATGAATATAAAGTATATAAAGTAATTGCTAATAGATTTTTTTCTGTTTTTTGTAGAGAAGTTTGTAAAATTTCAAGAACTACTATGCAAATTAATTTAGGTGATAAAGAAATTTTTAAATTAAGTGGTGATGTTATTTTATCTAAAGGATGGACAAATTTTGAAGAAAGAGAAAAAAAGGATAAAATATTACCTTCATTAAAAGTAAATGATGAAGTAAATATTAATTTTAAACCTCTTCAAAAAGAATCAAAACCACCTAAAAGATATAGTGTTGAATCATTAAATAACTTTTTAAAAAATCCTTTTAAAGAATATAAAGAAAAAGAAGTTGATGATACTGTATTAAATGATGATTCATTAGATGTTAAGGCAATGTTTGAAGGAATTGAATTAGGTACAGAAGCGACTAGATCAGGTATTATCAAAAATGCTATTACATCAAAATATATTTCATTAAAAGATAATGTTTATCATTTAGAAGATAATGGTAAATATTATATAGAAACTTTAGAAAAATTACATATGATTTTACCTAAGGAAAAAACTGCTGAATTAGGAAGATCATTAAAAAAAGTTTATCGTAACGAAATTAGTATTGATGATTCTGTTGATGTTGCTAAAAATGAAATAATAAATATGATTCAAAACGCTAAAGATATTACTCTTCCTTTGCCTCCAAGAATATTTGAAGTAGAGAAGAGTTCTTCTTTATGTAAATGTCCAAAATGTGGAAATATTATTGCATGTACTGATAAAGGTTTTAGATGCAATAATTCAATGTGTAAGATGGCTTTATACTATGATAACAAATTATTTAAAACATTAAATGTTAAAATAACAAAAAAATTAGCTAAAGAAATATTTACAAAAGGAAAGATTGAACTTAATGATTTAACTTCTAAAAATGGAAACAAATATTCAACTATACTTGTTTGCGATTATTCTAATGAATATTTATCATTTAAATTTACCTTTCCTAAAACAGATGAAAAAAAGTAGTTTATTTATGATAAAATAAGTTTAAAGGTGTTATAAATGAAAATAAAAGTAATTGAAAAAAGTTATCAGGAAGTTTTAAAAGAACCAGCTAAAAAAAATTATAAGCCAATTAAAACTAATCATTTATTTAGATATTTATTAAAGTTAGTTTCAAAAAAAGATTTAAATAAAACTAATTTTAAGTGTGAAAAAATTAATATGGATAAAATTTCAAAAAAAGAAGAATGTCTTTTTTTAATGAATCATTCCTCTTTTATTGATTTAGAAATAGCCTCTACTATTTTATATCCACGCCCATTTAACATTGTCACTACTGAAGATGGTTTTATTGGGAAAAGTTGGTTAATGAGACATATTGGTTGCATTCCTACAAGAAAATTTGTTTCAGATTCTTTACTTGTAAAAAATATGATTTATTGTGTAAAAAAACTTCATTCATCTATTTTAATGTATCCAGAAGCTTCTTATTCTTTTGATGGAACATGTACTCCTTTACCAACAAGTATAGGAAAATGTATTAAATTATTAAAAATACCAGTAGTGACAATTATTACTGAAGGTGCATTTTTAAGAGATCCTCTTTATAATAATCTACAAATTAGAAAAACAAATGTTTCATGCAAAATGGAGTATGTTTTATCAAAAGAAGATATCAATAAACTTAGTATTGAAGAAATAAATAAAATAATCAATGAAAAATTTTCTTTTGATAATTTTAAAACTCAACAAGAAAAAAATGTTTTAATTACTGAACCTTTTAGAGCGGATCATCTTGAAAGAGTAATTTATAAATGTCCTCATTGTTTAAAAGAAGGATTCATGGTAGGTAAAGGCATTTATTTAACATGCAAAAATTGTTCATCACAATATGAACTAACTGAAAATGGCTTTTTAAAAGGACAAAATAATGAAGTGTTACATATTCCAGATTTATATAAATGGGAAAGAGAATGTGTAAAAAAAGAAATTGAAAATGGTGAATATCATCTTGATGAAGAAGTAGAAATTTTTATAATGAAAAATTATAAATGTGTTTATAAAATTGGTGATGGTAATCTTCACCATGACATTAATGGATTTATTTTAAAAAATGATGAATTTACTTTTAAACAACCTTCTCTTGCATCTTATAGTTTGTATTCAGACTTTTATTGGTATGAAAAAGGTGATATTATTGCTATAGGTGATAATAATATGGAATATTATTGTTTTCCTAAAAATTCTTATTTAGCAGCTAAAACAAGATTAGCTACAGAAGAAATTTATAAAATGCTAAAGGAGAAATAAGTAATGTTAGAATTTAAATATGATACTCAATTATTAATTGAAGGGAAAAATTTAAGTGAAGAAGCAATAAATAAATATTTTAATGAAAATTTAAAAGGCGATTGTTTACTTGCAGTGGGTGACGATGAATTAATTAAAATCCATTTCCATACAAATGAACCTTGGAAAGTACTTGAGTATTGTTCTACTTTAGGTGAAATATTTGATATTGTTGTTGAAGACATGGATAGACAATCAAGAGGATTAAAAGGATAAAAAAACGAAGATTTACTTCGCTTTATTTATATATTTTTTAATAGCTTGATAAGATTCTTCAGATAAGTCATGCTCAATTTTACACGCATCAATTAAAGCTTGCTCTTTATTAACACCTAAAGCAATTAAAGTTTTAGAAATTGTTTCGTGACGCTCATAAATATGTTGAGCAATATCTAAGCCAGATGAAGTTAAGGTGATAAGTCCTTTATCATCAACAATAATATGACCTTCATCTTTTAACTTTTTCATAGCAATACTAACGCTTGCTTTAGTAAAATTCATATCGTTAGCGATATCAATTGATTTAACTCTTCCATTTTTTATTTGAAGCATTAATATTCTTTCTAAGTAGTCTTCTGCTGATTCATGTAATCTCATAGTAAAAATTCCTTTTTATTTATTATAGTATGTTTTTATTAAAGTAGCAAATTTTAATAATAAATTGTGATTTTTCTTGACTAATCTTCTATTTTAATTATATTATTATATAGCAGTTGCGGCCTTGGCGGAACTGGTAGACGCGTACGTTTGAGGGGCGTATGATTAACTTCGTGTGAGTTCAAGTCTCATAGGCCGCACCATTATATTTATTGAGCCTATTTCGATGTTCCTAGGGTTTGTTTTTTCATTTGTTGACTCCTTTTTTGTTGCTACTGAATCCTTTTATTTCTTTTTAATTTGCATATAAGAAAATAATATTTTTTAAGAGTAAATAGTTTTTTTCTTTTTATCTCCCGTTAGGCATAAACGAAAAAAATCTATTGACTCTTAAACTTTTAAAGCTTCCTTTGTTTTCGACAACTCAAACAAGGAAAGATGTATCTTTAGTTCCAGCATTCGTTGTATTTTCCATTTTAAGCTTTAAAAGTCAATATTATTTTTGACTCGTTCTTTAGAAGAACCAAGCGACAAACTCACCAATGAAATAGATGTATCTTTTTCACTCTTTCATTACAATAACTCGCAATTATTGTAAGTTATCGGCTAAAAACTGGCTAAAAAAATATTTATAGTGATTATAAATTGGTCATTTTCGTTTTTCAATGCCCAGATTTTATAAATATAAATTGTATTTCTTACATTTATATTTATTTTTTTTCTTATTTTTAGCTCATAGGCCGCACCATTATATTTATTGAGCCTATTTCCAGGCTTTTTTTATTTCTTTTGGTTAAAATGGTGGCTATAATATACTTTTATTTACTATCCATTTCTTTGAAAAATCCGTTCATTAAAGTGTTCATTTCATTCTTTTTTTCTTCAGTATCATGGATATAAACTTGCTTTGTTATTTCAGATGATGAATGACCTAATAAATGTTGTATAACATCTACACTTACTCCATATGCATTTAATAATGATGCTGTTGTATGTCTAAATAAATGTGGATATACTCTAAATCCTAAAATATCGCTCCAAGAACTAACTATCCTATTTAACGATGATGAACACATTGGTTGGCTTTTATTATGCTTACTAAAAAAGATATATTTTCTTTTACTTGGTATTTCATATTTTTTTATAAATTCTAAATATTTTTGTTTATAAAATTCTGGCATTGGATAAATTCTTTTTGATGTTGGTGTTTTTGTTTGAATTAATTGAAATCCTTTTTTATCAGTTTTCCAAGTTGCTGCATATTGTATTTTTATAACATTTCTTTCTAAATCAAATGATGTTGGATTTAAAGCTAATATTTCTCCAGCTCTTCCTCCTAGTAAAAATAATGTTAATAATAGAAGTTGCTCATAATCACTTTCTAATGATTGATACAGTTTCTTTATATCATCAAATGATAATACCCTTATTTCTTTTATTTCTTGATCAATTGAAAAGTCTTTAAATGGTAATAACCTTTTTACAAATATACAATCATATCCATACATTATATTTATAAAATCAAAAATATCTTTTAGATTTCTTAAATATTTATTTTTGGTTGAGATTTCAAGTTTAGTCTTTTTTAAATATTTATAATACATTTTAAAATCATCATCATTTAATTGATTAACTGGAACATCTCTAAATCTATCTTTTACATAAATATTTAATGTAAGTCTTAATTTGTATAAAGTTGTTGCTTTAATATAATTTTTTTTATATTTGATATAATTATCTACTGAAGTATTTATATTTGGTAAAACAAATTCTTTTTCTTTTTTTGGATTCTTAGAATTTCTTATTTTTGATTCTAATAACATTTGAAATGCTTCTTCTGGTGTATCGGCTCGACCAAATAACAACGCTCCATTTACCATTTTTCTAAATTCATATTTATTTCTTACTTCATCATAATAAACATTAGGATATTTTGTTTTTTTACTCATACAGCTTCTCCAATCTTTCTTTATATAAATAACATACTTTTATTACTTCTCGATATGAAAAATACTTACCTAACTTTCGAATTGAATTAAAGTAATTATCTCTTATTTCATCTTCTGCACTTGTTAAAATTGCTTCTAATCGAGAATTTAATCGATAAATCAATTCATCATAATCAAAGAATCTATCATCAGTTATTGGATAATCTTTATTAATTGGTAAATGATTTATTATTCCTTGTATTCCAATTAATCTTCCATCATAAAAAGTCTTTAATATTGATATATTTGCTTTATCTGATAGCATTCTATATTTCCAGGCTAAATCATTTAAAAAACTTTTAAAGTAATAATCAATCTTTACATTTTGATACTGATTCTTTTTAACTTCAGGATATAAATAAACAAAGTTATTAAGCATTGGATAATATCGATAATCAATTACACTATAAACTCTCATCTTCTTCCTCCAATTCTTCTTCTGATAGAGTTATTCCTAATTCATCATAACAGCCAATATAAGCATCAATAATGTTTTGTGCATCCACAAGTGTTCTAATATAACATAAGCCTTTAGATTTTCTTAAATTATTTACTATTGCAAGCTTTTGATTATCTAATTTCTTTTTACCTTTTTTTAATAATCCATAAATAAACTTAGTAAATCTATCATTGAATTCTTCTTGATGTTTTTCATAAATTTTATATAAAGGATCCACTAAAAAATTAATTGAATTATCTTTATATTCAAAATCTATATCACATAAAAATTCTAAAGTTAAATTCATGAATGGTGATTTAATTAACCAGATTTTCTTTTTTGTAAATGAAATATCTTTTTCTTTTGATGCTTGAACATTAAAATCAATATCTGTTGGATCTAAAAGTTCAGTCCATTTTGACCAATCAAGAACGTGGCATTGACTAATTTTTTGAGCATTGTTATCTTCTTTAAATTGGATTATTTGATTAATTAATGCACCAATTGTTTTATTAAAATTTTCTTTATTGCTATTTTCAAAAACATTTTTATATAAATTCATAAAAGCTATTGTTGCATTTTGTGAATAAAATCTTGCTTCATATCTTAGCCAAGTATCAACAAGAACTTCATTACCAGCTGTTTCTCTTTCTGCTTTTTTATCATAAATACATAATTGTCTAGATGTTCTTCCACCAACATAAGCAGTCCATCCTTTAGTAATAATTTCATTTATCATATCTTCTTGTTTATCTTCTTCAGTTTTTACTCCACCATAATTTAATGATTGTTTTAATGCTCTACATGAAGTTGTGTAAAATCCATTTCTTAATTTATCTTGTAATTCTTTAATAGTGATTAAATTAGAATAATCATCACAAGTACAATCTATTCTTTTCATTTCTAATCTTCTTGAAGTTCCTAATGTATGTTTCATACAAAAATCAAATAACTTTTTATACTGGTCAAAAACATCAATACCATTATCAATGCATCTTAATTCAAACATTCTTAATGCATGGCCTTTAAGTTCAACAAAACAACGAGGAATATTATTATCTTCAGATTCTTCAGATTTTCTTCCTCCAAAGATTGCTATATCTTCATCGAAGATAGAAAAGAATTTATATCCTTGCCATCCTGGATCATTATCATAATGTTGATATGGTTTAATTAATAAAATATTGCATAATTCATTAATAAACGAAAAATCACATTCAATGTTTCCATTGCTATCATTTATATATTCTTCTTGTGATTTTGGTATATCTATTAATCCATCAACTCTAAATTTAAAATAGTCGATGCAAAATGATTTTTTTATTTCATTCATAATTTAACTCCATTTTTTATTGATATTTGTAATTTATTTGCATATAATACTATTAGCGCGTTGGCGCAAAGCGACCTAGTCATGCATGGCTAGGCATTTTTTTTATTTTGAATAGCTTCTATAATTTATTGACATTAATAAGAATATTAATTTATTATTTTATTAGTGAATTAACACTTATTAGGTTATCTTACCTAAGGTATGAGTAATAGCTAATTATTATTCTATTAATAATCAGGTGAAACTCTTGAGAAATTGTAATCTACCATAATACGGATTAATAACCCGTATTTTTTTATTTCTATTGATATCTATAATTTATTTGCATATAATACTATTAGCACGTTAGTGCAATTTGACCTAGTCACGCCTTGGCTAGGCGTTTTTTTATTTTAAATACTTTTTTATGTAATAATGATGTTTTTCAGCAACATAGTTTTTTCCAACATCTTTAATTGATGATAATGGAATATTCTTAATTACTCTTTTATCTACACCACCAAATCTTTTTAATGAATCATCTTTTTTTGGGATTGGATAGATTGTACCATCTTTTAACATTGGAAATTTACCAGCTTCAAAATGACCATTTTTAGTTTCAAGACTTGTTAATGTATTAACATCACATTTTCCATTTTCTTTTACTTCTCTAATAAATACAAAATGACCTTTTGAAAGTCCTAATATTTTTTTATCACACCAACCAATTTTTCCTTCATATTGATGTTTCTTTTGATTTAATGATTTACTTTTTATATTTTTCCATAATCCTAATCTTTTTAACTTTTTTTTAGTTTTCATTTTTTCCTCCTAAATGTTTAAATTTTGTGATTTTTATTAAAATATCGACCCACGACGGGTATTACTCCACCCGTCGGCCAAA
>FR889446.1:0-753 GCA_000432895.1 Firmicutes bacterium CAG:449
AAATATGATTATTAAAATATACATAATTTTTCACCAAATTATTTTTTTATCATAATTTAAAAAGGAGGTATTATATGAATAATATGTTTTATTATCCACCTTATCCTTTTGAAGAAGATGAAATAAGGGGAAATGAGGAGTTATTTACTCCTATTGAAACTTTAGAATATGGTAATTTATTTAAAAATGAATATTCTCAATATCAAAATTATAAACCATATAAAATTAATCAATCAAAATTAGTTAATTTAATAGCGATGGAAGATTATCTTCATGATATTAAATTATATTTAGATATTTATCCAAATGATAAAAATATGGAAAGATTATATCTAGATTCAAAAAATAAATATGAAGATTTAAAAAGAAATGTTGATCTAGATAATTTAAAATGTCCAATTTTAGAAAAAGAGGAAAACAAATTTAATCCTCTTAAATATTTGTTGTGAGGTTAAAAAATGTTTAAATATTGTAAAAAATGTTTAAATATTGTAAATTAACACCATATCCAATCGAAATAAAAAGAAAAGATCCTAAGATGGCTAAATATATTTTAACTCAATATGGAGGACCATATGGAGAATTAGGGGCTGCTCTTAGATATTTAAATCAAAGGTTTACAATGCCTGATCAAAGAGGAAAATGTTTGCTTGCTGATATTGGATGTGAAGAATTAGGTCATGTAGAAATGATTTGTATGGTGATATATCAACTATTAGATGGTTGTTCTATTAAAGAATTAGAAGAAGCAGG
>FR889446.1:762-6680 GCA_000432895.1 Firmicutes bacterium CAG:449
AGAATTAGAAGAAGCAGGATTAGGTTGTAACTATGCACTTCATGGTAAAGAAATCTTTTTAAGTGATTGTAACGGACAAGATTTTTCTACTTCGGGAATTGGGGCAACTGGCGATTTTATCGCTGATTTAACTGAAGATATGGCTGCCGAAGAAAAAGCTAGAGCAACATATGAACATTTAATTGATTTAGCTACTGATGAAGATGTAAAAAATGTTTTATTATATTTAAGACAAAGAGAAATCGTTCATTATAATAGATTTAAAGATTTATTAGAAATTTACAAAAAAGAATATAATAAATAATAACTTTTCTTATGAACACACCAATTTTATGTCAAATTAGGCTTTATTTTGTCGAAAATTTACATTAAAATAATATTATAGAGGTGTGGAAATATGGCAAAAAAAGAAGTAGAAGTTGTTGAAACGAAGACTGAAGAAAATAGTGAAAATAAAGTTGAAGAAGTTATTGAAAAGAAGTCTTTAGCAAAAAAGAATTATCACGTTTCAAAAAGAACAGAAGATAATAAGTGGCAAGTTAAATTTGCTAATGGTCAAAAAGCTATTAAATTATTTAATACTCAATTAGAAGCTATTGAATATGCAAAAGCACTTGCAGAATCTCAAGATGGATTAATTACTATTCATAAAGTGGATGGAAAAATCCGTAAACAAGATTATTCTAAAAAGTAATAGGAACATATAAATGTTCCTTTTTTTTCTTTTTTATGCGATAATATTTATGAAAAAAATATGGTTTTGGAGAATATATGCTAAACAAAGAAATGCTTAATAAAATTAAAGAATACGATAATATATGTATTTTTGGACATACTTTTCCTGATGGTGATTGCTATGGAGCACAATCAGGATTAAAACAATTTTTAATAGAAAATTTTACATGTAATGTATATATTTTAGGAAGTGGATTTTCTAAAGCAATCCCTTATTTTGGGAAAATGGATGAAGTTAGTGATGAAGTAGTTAAGTCTTCTTTAGCTATTTTAGTGGATTGTTCTGATTTAGAAAGAGTAGAAGATAAAAGAATTACTTTAGCTAAAGAAATTGTAAAATTTGATCATCATTTAGGTAGTGATTTATCAACTTTTGCTAGTATAAATATTTCTAATACACAAGCTAGTTCAGCTTCACAAATGATTGGTGAGTTTATTATTGATAATGGGTACATATTATCAAAAGAAGTAGCAGAACGTATTTTCTTAGGAATGGTAACTGATACAGGAAGATTTCAATATTTAACTTCTTCAAAAGGAACTTTTGCTTTACTTGAAAAAATAATGGAAGCAAAAATTGATTTTCAAAAAATATATGATTTTTTATATGAAAGTGATGAAAGATCTACTAGAGCGAAAGGATATATTTCTTATTCATTTAAAACTTATAAAAAAATTGCTTATATTGTGTTAGATAAAAAAACATTAAAAGAGTTAAATATGGATGCTAATTATGCTTCTACGATGGTTAATTGTTTATCTTTAATGAAAGAATATCCTATTTGGGTGATGTTTAGTGAAAATGAAGATGGTTTAGTGAGAGTCGAATTAAGAGCTAAAAAATATAATGTTCAACAAGTTGCTACACTTTTTGGTGGTGGAGGACATTTAAATGCTTCTGGATGTCGTTTAAAATCTATAAATGAATATCAAAATGTTTTAGATGAATTATTAAAAATAGTGGAGGAATAAATATGTGGGAAAAAGAATTAAATGCAATGATTGAAGCAGGAAGAAATTCTCGAGAAATAATTTTAAATATCTATCAAAAACCATTTGATATAGAAATAAAAAAAGATAATTCACCAGTTACTTTAGCTGATAAAGAAGCTGATAAATTTATCTCAAATTATTTAAAAGAAAGATTCCCTTCATATAGTTTTTTAACCGAAGAATCTATTGATGATTTACATCGCTTAGATAATGATTATTGTTTTATTATTGATCCAGTTGATGGAACTCAAGATTTCTGTGCAAGAAATGGGGAATTTGCAACAAATATTGCTTTAAGTTATAAGCATGAAATTGTAGTAGGAGTAGTTGTTATTCCATGTGAAAATAAAATTTATTATGCTATCAAAAATCAAGGAGCATTTTGTTTAGATGGAAATAATAATTTAAAAAAGATCCATGTTAATGATAAATTAGATCATTTAACTTTATTAACTTCAAGATTTCATTCTTCTAGTTATGAAAAAAATTTGCCTCAAAAAGATCATAGAATCACTAAAGTTGAAGCATATGGATCATCAATTAAAGCATGTAGAATTGCTGAAGGTTTAGCGGAAATCCACTATAGATTGAATGAAGGAACTAAAGAATGGGATATTGCTCCAATTGATTTAATTGTTAAAGAAGCAGGTGGATATTTTATTAAACCAGATGGAACTAGTTATCAATATAATAAAAAAGATGTCTATAACCACGATGGTTATATTATTACTAATAAATTAGAAAATATTTATAAAGAATAAGTTTAAAAAATAAATCATATAATTGAGATGTGAAAATACACATCTCTTTTTTATGTAGAATTGTAACAACTTTATTGTTAGTTAGTATTTTAACAATTAATTTTTTTTCTTTTTTTGGTAATCGATTAAAAAGTCATTATTTGAGTCTGGCTTCTTTACAAGCGGATAAAGTGGCTTCTTTAATTAGTTTAAATTCAGTCTCTTCATTAATGAAAAATAATTATAATCAAGTTAGTTTTATTATTGATACAAATGATTTAGTTTTTGATACTAATAAATTAAATGATTTATTAAAAGATTCAGTTAATTTAGTTTATCAAGAAATAAAAAAAGTGGAAGAAGGAACTTCTTCTTATTTTGAAGGGAAATATGGAAAAGGAATTATTTATGAAATACCTTTTCATTTGTTTTCTGATAATGTTCTCTATAGTGGATTTGGTAGTAAAATACCTGTTAAGTTTTCTGTTATTGGTGATATAAAGGGAAAAATTTCTTCTGAAATTGAAGAATTTGGACTTAATAATGCTCTTATTAATTTAAATCTTGTTTTAGATATTTCAAGTCGAGTTAATGTACCTTTAAGTAGTGAAATTGTTTTAACAAAGGTAAGTATTCCTCTTTATTCAAAAATTTTTACAGGAGAAATTCCTAATATTCTTCCTTTACCAGTAAATGAATATTATTCTAGTGAGGTGAAACTATGAGAGCTTTTCTTTATGATAAATATGGGTATTATCCAGATGAAGAATATTCAACTTCTTTTACTTATCAAGGCTGGTTTTTTAAATTAGAAATTTCCGAAAAAAATGATTATGAATTAGCTTCTTTAAAAAAATTATTGAATGATATTAATAATTCGTTTCAAAATTTAGGTTCTGATATTGTTTTAACTAGAGATGGTCATTATGTTACAACTTCAGAATATGGACCAGTAGTATTAGTAGCTATTAAAGAAGGAAAAGTAACAATTGATACATTATTTAAAATGCATCAAATGTTTTATAATCAATTTCAAAATCAATTAACTGTTTCATATTTAAGGAATCTTTGGTTAAATAAAATAAATACTATTGAAGAAAGAATTATTCCTTCTTTACCAAATGATAATAAAGAGTTTTCATCATTATATATTTTATCAATGTATGCTTTAGGTAGTGCAGAAAATGCCATACAGTATTTATTAGATATTATTTATTATTATGGAAATGAAATTAAAAATACTTCTTTAGTGCATAAAAGAATTGATGAACTTAATTCTTTTTATTTATTTAACCCGTTTAATTTAATTATTGATTCGCCAATGCGAGATCTAGCGGAATTATATAAAAATGACTTACTTTCATTAGAACAATTATATGATTTATTAAAAAGGTATCCTCTTACTAGTCTTGATGCTTCTTTATTACTTGCAAGATGTTTGTATCCTAATCAAATATTTGATTTGTTAGAGGATTATTATGAATTAAAAAAAGATATTACTAATAGGGTAAACCAATTAATAATATCTATTAATAGTAAAGAATTTAAATTGAAGAAATTACATAAATTTTTAGTAAGTAATTATCAAATTAGACCAATTAGTTGGCTTGATAAATAAATTTATTTTTCATCGATAAATAAACTTTTAAGAGATTTTTTAACTTTTTTAATTTTTCTAGAAACAACAATTGTATCAACAAATTGATAGACACCTTCTAAGATAATTGTAATACCAAGAATAACCATTAAAATGCTTTCAGTAGCAGGATTGATAAGTAAAACAATACCCATAGCAAAAACTAAAAGTGCAAGTAAAGTATCTAACCACCAGTATCTTGCTCCTAAGCGACGGCAATCAAATGACCATTGAATAGAAAATAATCCTTTAACAACATAGATTACTCCAAAGACAAAAGCAAAAATATTTGCATCAGATAACATTTGACTATTAGCAAAAAAGACAATACCTAATGCCATGTTAACTACCCCTTTAATAAAGCCAAGAGGTTCAATTCCATATCCAAAATAATTAAAGATTTGACTTAATCCCATAACTATTAAAAGAATAGAAAAGAAATAAATGATAGTTTGTTTTGTAAAATCTGGACATGCAATAAATAAAACACCAAAGACTATTGCACATATTGCTTCAAGTAAAGAAGCAATTTTAATTTGTTTAAAATAATTCATAAATGATCTCCTTCAATTTTTATAATAGAATATTAATGATAAATGTAAATATGTTTTGTTACATAAAGTAACAAATTTAATAAAATTTGTATATTTATGAAATTTGTTTTATAGCTTTTTTCTCTAAGATTATTGTAATTGGAATATAGCATAAATCGATAAATATCCATGTTATTGGATAAGCTGCGAAAAGCCAGAATATAGTATGGAAATATGGAATAGGGAAAATTAATTGTAAGAAAAGGATTCTTAAACCAGTACAACCAATTAAAGTAATAATAGCAGGTGGAGTAGAAATTCTCATGCCTCTTAAATAATCTCCTAAAAGAACCATTAAAGCATTAAAGATAGTTGGTATTACCATTATATAAAGTCTTTGTTGGCCAGCGACAATTGCATTATCTTTAATTACTCCTTGTTTTTCAGTAATAAAGATAGATAATAGTTCTTTAGAAAATAAGATAAAAAGTAATGTAATTATTGAACAAATAATTATTTCCCAACTAATTCCAATCCAAAGAGATTTTTTGATATTTTCTTTCTTTTTAGCTCCATAATTTTGGCCAATAAATGTACATAAAGAAACACCAATTGCATCTTCAAAAGCAAAAGCGAAGTTTTCAAGTTGATTTGCTGCACTACTTCCAGCGGTTATTTCGTCCATAGAAATAGAAACACCATTAACTACATAATCAGTAATAGAATATAAACTTGATTGAATCATTACATTTGGAATTGAAAAAGCTAAACCTTGTATACCAGCAGGAAAACCAATAATTAATACTTCTTTTAAAGATGCTATATCAATCTTCAAATCTTTAAATCTAAAACAAACAAATCCGTTTTTATTAAAATATAAACATAATAAAGTTAAAATAGCGGATACGGCTTCAGAAGCGACAGTTGCTAAACCAACACCTTTAACATCTAAAGAAATATATTTAACTAAAACAATATCAAAAACAACATTAATAATTCCTGAAATCATTAAAATATATAAAGGTTTTTTACTATCACCAAGCGCTCTTAAAATTTGTGATCCATAATTATAAATCATTAAAAATGGTAAGCCAATAAAATATATTTTTAAATAATCAGAGGCTTTATCAATTAAAGTAATAGGTGTATTCATTAATTGAAGTAATCCATTAGAAGTAAAAAAGCCAATTAATCCAACAATAACTCCAGTTATTAAAGAAAGCAATAAAGATGTATGTAATATTTTAGATGCTTTTTGTTTATTGTTAGCTCCTTTGGCTT
>FR889446.1:6705-7810 GCA_000432895.1 Firmicutes bacterium CAG:449
TGATATAGCCACATTAGCGCCCATTGACATATTAACAAAGACAGTAATAATAAGATTAATTAAAGCTGTATTTGAACCGACTGCACTCATCGAGACACTTCCACCTCCATAAGTTGTGACAGTCCATAAATCAATTGTAGTGTATAATAGTTGTAAGATGGTTGTTAACGCTAAAGGTAAAGAAAAAATAGCAAATTTCCAAAACAAATTACCTTCGGTAAGATTCATTTCTCCATGTTTTTGAAATAATTTCATAATTTAAATCCTTAAATATTTACAAATAAAAATTAGATATTGCTATCTAATTATTTTTCTAAACGAAAATCATCAAGAGGTGGATTATTTTTTTCAGAAGCAAGGCGAACATCTATGACTCCGGGAACTTCTTCTTTTAAAAGAATTCCTACTCCTGCTTCAAGAGTATCATTTAACATCGAACATCCTTCACATGCACCAAGCATATTAATATAAACAATACCATTTTCGAATGAATCGAATGTTACATCTCCTCCATCTCTTTGGATGAAAGGCCTAATTTTTTCTATCGTATCTTTAATTTGATCTTCAATTGTATACATATTTTTTTACCACAAGTTATTTTATCTTCTTTTTTTTATTTTATCAATAAATTAGTCACATTTTTTCTTAATGACCCTTGGAGCATATAAACAAAAGGTAGTAAAAGTAATAATCCCAGCAGTAATATCCGCTATACCTTCTGATAAGAAGACTCCTTTAGCACCTATTATTGAAGAAAGAATAATGCATAAAGGAATTAATAATATTACTTTTCTTAAACAAGCAAGAAAAATTGATATTTTTGCTTGATTTAAAGCGACAAAAACATTTTGTAATGACATTTGAGCAAAAAACATAATAGTTCCCATCAAAAATATTCTTCCATATTGTTCTATTAAAGTTTGTACTTGCTCTGTACTAGAAAATATATATCCATATAATTTAGGGTAAATCATGGAAATAGAATAAAAAATGCTAGTATAGATAAAAGAAAAAATAGCAATATATTTTATAGCTATAGTTAATCTTTGTTTGTTCTTAGCTCCATAATTAAAACTAATTAATGGTTGCGCTCCATTAGAAAAAC
>FR889446.1:7843-10782 GCA_000432895.1 Firmicutes bacterium CAG:449
TAAGAAATAAATTGTAAAGCACTAAGTAAAATAGTCATACAGGCTGTATAATCACTATTTCCATTTGTGGTTTTATTTAAACAAATACTAAAAACAATTTGAATTGCACTTTCAGTTATTTGCATAATAAAAGGTGATAAGCCTAAAAATAAAATGGATAATAAAGTTTTATCTAAAAGAAAATATTTTTGTTGATATTTAAATAATGATTTCTTTTTAAGAAAGAAAGTAACTACATATATACAAGAAACCATTTGGGAAATGATCGTTGCTAAAGCTGCACCATTAATTCCTAGATTTAAATTATAAATAAAGATTGGATCAAGAATAATATTTAAACTAGCACCAATCAAAGTTGTAAACATAGAAGTTAAAGCATATCCTTGTGCATTAATAAAAGGATTTAATCCTAATGTTAATAAAGTAAAGATGGTTCCAATGCAATAAATTTTTAAATAAGAAGTTCCATAATCTAAACTATCACTAGGGCAACCAAATAAAGATAAAATATCTTTAGCAAAAATAAAGGTTATTATTGTTAATAAAAAACCTATAATAATCAAAAAAATAAATGATTGATTAAAAATTTTGTTAGCTTCATCTTTTTTGTTCTCACCTAATTTTATTGAACTTAATGGAGTCCCACCTAAGCCTACTAAACTAGCAAACGAAGATAAAATTAAAGTAATTGGAAAGCAAACACCTAATCCAGCTAAGGCTTGTGTTCCATTTTGAATATTACCAACATATATTCTATCTATTAAATTATAAAGCATGTTTACAATTTGCCCAATCATACTTGGAAGAGCTAATTTTAATAAAGTTGGTAGAATTTTGTCTTTTCCTAAATCAATTTTACTCATAATGAATAATGTAACATTTTAATATTTATAAATAAAGAAAAAAGACTGTTAAAATTATTTAACAGTCTCTTACTTAATTCTTTAAAAAGAATTATTCTACTTCAATTGCTTGAGCAGGGCATGATGCTGCAGCTTCGTCAACTGCACCTTCTAATTCTTCTGGGATAGCTCCTAAAACGTTTTCAGCTTTACCATCGCCATTGAAATCAAAAACGCCTTCTGCTAAAGAAATACACATACCACATCCAATGCATGCGTCTTGATTTACTTTACAAGATTTTGCCATAAGTAAAAGACCTCCTTATTTACAATAAGCATTATATACTATTTGTCTGGTGATTTAAAGTATTTTAAAAAATTAAAATTTCCTAAGTGATAAAAATAACTATGATTAAATAATTTAATATTATAAAATATTAACTGAAGAAAGCTGGTGATTTATGATGGAAACTAGAGAAGAAAAATTCAAAAAATATCGTGAAGAAATCTTGAAAGAAAAAAATAAACCACAAGAAATCAAAGAAGAAAAAGTTGAAGAAATAAAAATCGAAGAAGAACCACCTGTTAAGAAAAACACCTTAACAATGTCAATTGATGAAATTATAGAAGCACATGATGAATACACCATGATTATTCAACAAAAAGAATTAAAAGATAAAATTAAATTAGAAAAAAAAGCAAAAAGAAAATTTAAAATGCAAAAAGTTATTAAATACATTTTAATTTGCTTAATTCTTGTTGCTTTTGTTGCTATAATTGCATTGTTTTTAATTAAAATTTTATGAGGTGTATTAATATGAAAAAAATAACTATTGCAATTGATGGTCCAGCCGCAGCAGGAAAATCTACTATTGCACAAGAAGTTGCTAAAAGATTAAATTTTACTTATATTGATACAGGAGCAATGTATAGAGCGGTTACTTTATATTGCTTAAATCATCAAATTAATTGTCAAAATGAAAGTGAAGTAGAAAAAGTATTAAATAACATTAATATTGAATTAAAACCTCAACACATTGTTTTATTAAATAATCAAGATGTTAGTTTTGATATAAGAAGTAGAGAAGTAAACGCTAATGTTTCATATATTGCTTCTTATAAAAATGTTAGATTGTTTTTAGTTGAACAACAAAGAAAAATGGCTTTACATGATTCTATTGTTATGGATGGAAGAGATATTGGTTCTTATGTTTTACCCAATGCTGATGTTAAAATTTTTCAAGTTGCTAGTGTAGAAACTAGAGCTCAAAGAAGATTTTTAGAAAATAAGCAAAAAGGAATTGAATGTACTTTGACTTCTATTTTAGAAGAAGTAAAAAAACGTGATTATATTGATTCTCATCGTGATTTTGCTCCTTTAGTAAAAGCAAATGATGCTATTGAAATAGATACATCTAATTTAACAATTAATGAAGTAGTAGATTTAGTGTTAAAAATAATTAATGAAAAGGTAGGTAATAGAAATGAATAGAGGAATAGTCGCTATTGTTGGATCACCTAATGTTGGTAAATCTACTGTTTTTAATCGTATTGTAGGAGCAAGAAAAGCAATTGTAAATGATGAAGCTGGAGTTACTAGAGATCGTTTATATGGAAAAGCAGAATGGCTTTTACAAGATTTTACAGTTATTGATACGGGTGGTATTGAAATAAAAAATGCTCCATTTCAAACTCAAATTAGAGCACAAGTTGAAATTGCTATTGAAGAAGCTGATGTTATTTTATATGTTACAGATGGTTTACTTGGTGTTACTAATGATGATTTATTTATTACTAAAATGCTTAGAAAAGTTCAAAAGAAAGTCGTTCTAGCGGTTAATAAGATTGATGATGTTTCTAAAGTCGATTTAATTCATGATTTTTATACATTAGGTTTAGGTGAGCCGATTGCTATATCTTCTACACATGGTATTGGAATTGGTGATATATTAGATAAAATTGTTAGTTTATTACCATCTAAAGAAGAAAAAGAATACGATAATTCTATTTGCTTTTCTATTATTGGACGTCCTAATGTTGGTAAATCATCTTTAACAAATGCTTTATTAAATTAAGAAAGAGTTATTGTTTCTAATA
>FR889446.1:10816-18900 GCA_000432895.1 Firmicutes bacterium CAG:449
TAGAGATGCTATCGATACTCCCTTTACTAAAGATGAACAAAACTATGTTGTCATTGATACAGCTGGTTTAAAAAAACGTGGTAAAATATTTGAAGCGGTCGATAAATATGCAGCATTAAGAGCGATGTCTGCTATTGAAAGAAGTGATGTTGTAGTTTCCGTTATTGATGCTAGTGAAGGTATTCAACAGCAAGATAAACATGTAGTTGGCTATGCTTATGAAGCTAATAAAGCCATTGTTATTGTTGTTAATAAATGGGATTTAGTTAACAAAACAGAAACTGCTATGAATGAATTTAGTAAAAAAATTAGAGAAGAATTCAAATTCTTAGATTTTGCACCAATTGTTTTCTTATCAGCAAAGAATAAATCAAGAATTAATACTTTACTTCCTGAAATTTTAAAAGCATATGATTCTTATAATCGTCGAGTTAGCACATCGATTTTAAATGATATTATCGAAGATGCTCAAATAATTAATCCTACACCTTCATTTAATGGTGGTAGATTAAAAATATATTTTGCTAATCAAGTAGCAATTAAACCACCAACCTTTGTTTTATTTACTAATAATCCTAATTATATGCATTTTTCTTATGAAAGATATTTAGAAAATAGATTAAGAAGTTCTTTTGATTTTGAAGGAACACCAATAAAAATAATTTGTCGGGAGAGAAAATAAATGAAATGTACAATTCTTGGCTCTGGAACATGGGGAACAGCTTTAGGACAAGTTTTATTAGATAATGGAAATGATGTAATAATCTATGGTATTGATGAAAATGAAATTAATGATATAAATATTAATCATCAAAATAGTAAGTTTTTTCCTCAAGATGTTGTTTTACCTGAAAATGTTAAAGCTACTACATCACTTGAAAAAGCTTTAGAAGATGTTGAATTATTAGTTGTTGCAGTTCCAACATTTGCCTATCGTGATGTTTTAAGTAAAGTAAAACCTTTATTAAATAAGAAGATTCATATTATTTCCGCGGCTAAAGGTTTTGATCCTTCAACTTTAAAAAGAATGAGTGAAGTAATTAGAGAAATTATTCCTTTAAATAATCGATATGAAGTAGTTTCTTTAATTGGACCTGGGCATGCTGAAGAAGTAATTTTAAGAATGCTTACTTGTATTACCTCAACTTGTATA
Source organism: Firmicutes bacterium CAG:449 (assembly GCA_000432895.1). Taxonomy (GTDB): domain Bacteria; phylum Bacillota_I; class Bacilli_A; order RFN20; family CAG-449; genus CAG-449. The sequence goes on from FR889446.1 coordinate 11,970, forward strand.
GATGAAAAAGAAGCAGAATTTATTCAAAAAATATTTGCTAATAGATATTTCAGAGTCTATGTTCAAACTGATGAAATAGGAGCTGAATATGGCGTGGCTATGAAAAATGCTATTGCAATTGCCTCTGGTATTTTATGTGGACTTGGTATGGGAGATAATGCTAAAGCGGCTTTAGTTACTAGAGGTCTAGTAGAAATGATTCGTTTTGGTGTGCTTGCAGGAGGCAAAGCTAATACTTTTATTGGATTAACTGGAATTGGTGATTTAATGGTAACATGCAATTCATATCATTCAAGAAACTTTCAAGCGGGACTAGAAATTGGAAAAGCTGATTCTAGTGAAGAATTTTTAAGAAACAATAAAAAGACTGTTGAAGGAATTAAAACCGCTAAAATTGTTTATGAAATGGCTAAAGAAAAAAATGTAGAAGTACCAATCATAGAAGCAGTTTATCAAGTTTTATATAAAAATCATAAACCAAGTGAATTAATGTATAAATTGATGACAAGAGAGTTAAAAAAAGAATAACGATTTTTATCTAGGCGCATATACTATCGTGGTGATAGATATATGGATGAAAAAATTTTTGATAAAGTTGAAGAAAAAACCAATGTTAAAAGAGAGGATATTATTTCTTTAGCTAAATCTATTCAAGGTAAAGATATGAATAATGAGCGAAACTTACGTAAACTTATTCAAGATGTTGCTAAATTAGCTGGGAAAAAAGTCTCTAAAGAAAAAGAAGAAAAAATCATTAAAGCAGTAAAAAAAGATCAAGTTAAAGATAATCTAAATAAGATGTTATAAGACCACTTCATGTGGTTTTTTTCAATTTGATTTACAAAAAGTTGACATTTAGTTAAACAATTTTTATAATATCTTGCACATGGAGAGTGATATTATGAAGAAGTATATTAAACCAAACATTATTGTAAATTCAAATTCTATAGATGATTTAATATTAACTAGCGGATTAAACACCAAAGATAAATTAGATTGGGATAATTCAAAGTACGATGGAGAAATTTGGGGGTAATTAACATGAAAAATAAATTATTATTACTTTCAAGTTTTGTTTTATTTGCAGCATCTTTACCAATAAATCAAAGCCAAACATATTTTGTTGATTCATTAGACGATGCTTCTTTAAAAGAAAGAATTAAAATTAATAAAGCCAACAATCAAAATGAAGATATTGTAATTTCTGATAGTATTAAAGTTCAATATTCTAATGAAAAAATAAAAGATGACGGAACTAAAACTCGTTCATTAAGATTTGTAGCAGGTGTTTCTTCTAGTAATATTCAAGCAACATTTACTAGAAAAGCTATTGTTGATGAAAAAAATAATGAAATTATTAAAGAAAAAACAATTAAAGTTAACTATGTTTATAAAAGCCTCCTTTCAGGTGATAATTATGTTACAGCAAGTGAAGTATTTAATAATGCAAATTTAAAATATTTTGTTGCTTATACATTAGAGGATATTCCTGAAAATCATTTCTTTGATAAAATTGATTTAACTTTAAATGTAAATGAATCTTTAGCTGTTTCTGATGTAGCAAATGTAGAAGGTGTATTAAAATCTTATTATCATGAAGATTTAAATTTCATGCTTGAAGAAATAGATGGATATAGTGCTCTTTATAAGGGAAATGATAAAGAAACTGTTACAGAAATTAATATTCCTTCTTTATATTGTACTTATGAAAATCATGTAGCTAAAAAAGTAGGTAATGTAACTCATGTTGGTAGTTCAAAACTTCAAAATAATGGTTTTGCTAGTGCAATTCATTTAAGAAAAGTTGTTGTATCAGAAGGTATAAAAACTTTAGGTCATTTTTCTTTTGTTTCGTGTGGAGCATTAGAAGAAGTTATTTTACCTAGTACTTTAGAAAAAATAGATAGTTATGTTTTTAATGGTACATCTTCATTAAAAAAATTAATAATTCCAAAGAATGTTACTTCAATTGGTGAAGGAGCTTTTAGTAATTCAAATATCAATTTAAAAGTCTATTTTGAAACTGATAAAGTATTATCTTCATGGACTGCAAATTGGGATTTTAATGGTGGAGATACAAAATTTACTAATTATTATCTTTATTCTGAAAATCAACCAACAAGTACAGGTAATTATTGGCATTATGTAAATAATGTGGTTACTGAATGGTAATTATATGAGTTAGGATTTATTCTTAACTCTTTTTTTTACAAAAAATGCCTCAGGAATCAAACCTAAGGCATGTATGATTTAATAATGATTTTATTTTATTTCTTCTTCAATATAGTAAATAGGTCTATTTTGATCTTCTAAAAGAGATCTTCCAACATATTCACCTACTATACCAATAGCTAGAAGAAGAATGCTTCCCCATAAAGAAATAAATGAGATAACAAACCATATAGAAGATAATCTAGATGTGTAATGTAAAATTACAAAGATTAAGCATAAAATAAATGAGATAAATCCACCGACACATCCCAAAATTAATGACCATCTTAATGGAGTAATTGAACTAGAAGTAATTGAATCACCTGCAAGTTTAATCATGGCTCCATAATTATAATGAGTATTACCTTTTGCTCTAGATGGTCTAACAAATTCTATATCAGTTGTTTTAAAACCTACATAAGGAACTTGAATTCGGAAAACACGATTTTTTTCAGTTAATTCATTAACTAAATCTACTACTTTTCTAGACATTAAACGATAATTACCAACATTATTTGGTACTTTGATTTTACCAGTTAATTTACCTATTGCAAAATAAAATAATTCCGCGGTTATCCTTTTTAAAAATGGATCTTTTTTGCGATTAATTCTTTTCGCGTTAACTATTTCATATCCTTCTTCATATTTTTTAATCATTTCTAAAATTAATTCAGGTGGATCTTGTAAATCCGCATCCATTACCACAACAATGTCACCATCAGATTGTTTTAGTCCGGCTGCGACAGCACTTTCATGTCCAAAGTTTCTTGAAAAGGATACTATATGAATATTTTTTTGTTTTTCTTTTTGCTTTTTTAAAAGAGTTAATGTTTGATCTTTTGAGCCATCATTAACACATAAAATTGTTGTATTATAATCAGTTATTTTTCTTGTGATTTTATTGATTGTTTCAAAAAATAAAGGAATCATTTCTTCTTCGTTATACATTGGAACAACGATTGTTAATTTTTTCATAAAAATTACCTCCTTTTATCAAATTATAGCATAAGTAATTGCTTATAGAAAAAATTTTATCTTAATTATTTATAATTAACAATAGGATTATGTAATAGAAAATCATTAATGTATATGCTATACTTTAAACAAGGAAATTTTATTCATGGAAAATCAAATTAAGGTTAATTTATGGACAGAACAATTATTAAATGAAGTTAATAGTAGTTCACTTACTAATTTTGCTTCAAATGATAAAAATATATTAAGGATGGTAAATCATCAATATGATGAAATTTTTTCTTTGTTAAGTAAAGGTAAAACCATTAAAGTTGCTAATTTAGATTTATCTTCTAGAACTCTTATGCAAGCTTTAAATGAAATAGAAAAAGAGGATGTAAATAATAAAAAAGTATCTATTTATACTTCGAGTGATTTCCATAAACAAAATGAAATACTTTCTAAGTTCGTTTCTAGGAAAGATGTTTTTTTAACATTTGGTTTACTTGATTATTTTGAAGATAATAAAATGATAATTAAGTCCGCGCCACTTGTTTTAATGCCAATTAGAATTGAATATATTGCTAATCAATCTTTTTATCAAATTAGTTGTATTAATCATGAAGTTTTATTAAATGAAGCTTTAATTTTAAAATTAAATGAAACTAGAAGAATTGATTTATCTTATCCTTTAGAAAATGATTTTTCTTTAATTGAATTTTTAACTTATGTTTCTACTAAAGTAAGAAATAATCATTTTTCTGTTAATAATGGTTGTTTTATTACTAGTTTTAATTATCGTTGTGTTTATGATTATCAAGAATTTATTTCTAGAAAAAATGAAATAAGTTCATTAAATCTTGTTAAATCAATTTCTTATTTAAATGCAGAATTTTTTAATTTAAATAAAAACACCTCCTCAAGATTAGATAATCATTATATTTCATTACTTGATTTAGATAATGAAGAATATAAAATTATTAAAAGATTAAACGTTAGAGATAATATCTTTTTGAAGACTAATTCTGAAGAAAATAAAGAGCATCTTTTAATTAATATTATTTATAATTATCTTCTAAATAATAAAAAAATAGTAATAACTTATGATGATAATAAATCATATCAAAGTATTTTAAAAATTATTAAAGAAAGTAAATTACAAGAATTTTCTTTAATTTTATCAACAAATAAAACATCTAAAGAAGGCTTAATAGAAAAATTATTAAAACAAGATAAATTAGATTTTGATATAAAATTGTTAGATGAAGATAAAATTAATGAAACAGTTGATACTTATTATTTATTAAAGAATAATTTTAAAAAATTTATTAATTCTTTAAGAAAAAATAATGAGCCAATGAATTTATCAATCAATAGAGCAATTATAGAATATTATTCTTTAGATGATATCCCTTTTTTAGATATTGAAATTCCTAATGTTAATTTAATTGATGAAAAGAAATTAAAAGAATATGTTGATGATATTAATTCTTTAATGAATTCATTAACTAATTTAAGGTGTAATTATGTTGATCATCCTTTTTATGGCTTTAATAATTTAAATTGTAATCAACAACAATATCTTGAATTAAAAGAAAAACTAGTTTTATTAAGTTCTGAATTCGTTCCTAGTAACAATGCATTTAATTTACTAGAGGAAAAATATCATTTACCAAAACCTAATAATTTACAAGAAATGAAATGTATTTTAAATCTTGTGTCATTAATTCCAGATTGCATTAATATTGATATAAAATATTTTGAAATTGAAGATTATGATTTTGTGTATAGTTCATTGGCTAAATATAATAATTTATCTAATGAATTAAACAAAATTAGAAATGAAATTATTTTTTTATATGAAGATAAAGTATTTTTAATTGATAATATTATTTTAACTGCACAATTAAAACAAAGTCCTTTAAAAAGAAAAATCATTAAATCATACAAAGAATATTTTTCAAATAGTGTAAAAATTGATGAAGAAATATTAATACAAGTTAATAATATTTTAAGTGAATATTATTCTTTAAAAGCACAGATAAATGATATTTTTAAAGAAAATGAAAAATATAAAGATCTTTATAAAGAAGGTAGTTTTGATTTAAATTTATTTAAACAAAGAGTTAATCTTATTAAAGATTTTAATAATAATTGTGAATTTTTAAATAAAAGGTCTATTCCTTATTCATATAAAAAGCTAACTAATTTTGATGAAACAAAAGTTAAAGAATTACTTTTAGATAAAAAGAAATGTCAAATTGCTTTTAATCATTTATTAAATCTAACTAATTATATAGAAAAATATTTTGATAAAAATCTAGTTAATTTTCAAACAATGTCTTTTGTTAACTTAGAAAAAAAGGTTAATTTAGCTAGTAAAAATTTTTCTTCTATTAATGAATATTTGAGTTTTTATTTAACATNNNGAGTTTTTATTTAACATATCGAAAAGTTAATAAACTTATTCCATCTCTTGCTGATGAATTATTAAAATCATCTTCTGTTCAAGATTATATTTTAATATTTTTAAAAAGTTTTTATTATCAGTATGCAAAAATGATAATGAAAAATGACACAAACTTTAAAGATTATTTAGATGAAAATTTCTTAAAAAGTTTAAATAATTATCAAGGATATAATGATGAAAGATTAGAAATTGTTAATGCTTTAATAAAAAATAATTTAAAAATTAACTTACAAAAAAATGCTTTAACTTTAAGATCATTAGAGATTCCTTATTTAAAAAATTTACAAGAACAAGAAATTAAAACATTACCTTTTAATTATTTTATTAGTCAATGTAAGAATTTGCTTCAGACAATGTTTCCTTTAATAATTGTTAATAGTAAAGAAGCAAATTATTTATTTTATAATCAAGATATTAGTTTTGATTTGATAGTTATGATGTTAAATGAAGAGACGAGAACAAGAGATTTACTTCCTTTAATTTCTAGATCATCGCAACAAATAGTAATTGATAATAAAATTATTAATCATGAAGAGGAAAATACTATTAACCAAAACGATGAAAATCTTATTTGTTCATGCTCACATTCTTTGAATGTTATTAACTATATTTCAAGTTCATATAAAATGGATAATTTAAAAGCTAATATTGTTGATTATAGTTTAAAAAAACATTTAGTAAAAAAATTAATGAATAAAAATTTATTAGTTTCGACTGATGTTCAAACTCCTGTTGGAACAATTGATATTTTAGTTAAAGTACCATCCACCACTAGACCAACAGCAATTATTCTAGATCGTATGAATTATTATTCTTTAGAAGCAGCTTTAAATACTTTTGATTATTGTCAAAATAAAATAAATGAATTAGGTTTTGCTTGCTATAGAATAATCGTGGCTAATTATTTTCAAAATGAAGAAATAGAATTTAAAAATTTAATTAATTTTATTGTTGAAAATACTGTACAAGAAAAGAATATTCAAATGGTTAATAAAGTTAAACCTCTTGTTGATGTTTTGTTTGAAGAATATCAAAAACCAGAAGATGTATATTATAAATTGCAAGATAAAGAAAATAAATCTAATAGTGAAGTAATGTTAGAACTTTTAAAAATATGCGCTCCTATTACTCGAGAACAATTATTATCTATTTTTAATGAAGATGGAGTTATTACTTTAACAAATTTACAAATGGATAAAATTGTTAATATTTCTAATGGATTTGTTTTTTTAAATAATCAAAGAATTAATTTTAAACGAGTTGATCGTAATAGTGAATATTCTCGCTTATTAAATA
>FR889446.1:18906-19506 GCA_000432895.1 Firmicutes bacterium CAG:449
CTTATTAAATACTGTTTCTAATGAAGAAATTCAAGATGGAATTTTAAAAATTGCTTCTCATAAAGAAATGAATATTGATGAAATGATTAAATTAATTTTAAGAACATTAGGAATGAAAAAGATGAATCATAATCAATATTTTAGGATTGAAAATATTATTAATGATTTAATTGAAGAAAAAAAATTAATTGTTGAAAATGATTTATTAAAAAAAGAAGGAATATAAAAAAGGGCTTATGCCCTTTTCTTATGCATTATGTTCAATTAAAACTCTTTGAGGTTTTATTCTATTTAAAATGTAATTAGTAAAATAAGAAATACCATAAGGAATAAATAAATATACGGAAATTGCTAGAAATGGATATAACCAAGGAACTAGATTAAAAATATTATTAATAAATTTAAATGGCATATTAAATGGTTCACGAATAAGCATCATATTACAATTAAAGAAAATATTTAAAATAATTGATGGCACTAAAAAGATTCCAAAACAAATAGAATAATATTTGAAAATACCTTTTTCAAAAAAACCTTTATAAATATACATAAAACCTAAATAAACCATTAATGTATGGAATAACATACTATGGATTGATA
>FR889447.1:0-84418 GCA_000432895.1 Firmicutes bacterium CAG:449
AATTTCTTCTTTTTTTAATATCTTAATTTTCATAACTTTTTTATCTCATTTTCCCAAAATTCAGGAATATTAATCACTTTACCATTATTGTTTTTCGAAATATCTGCAGCAAATGCCATAACATGAGATTCAATTGACATATCAATTGGAGAAGCAAATTCTTTTCCGTGAAGATATGATTCCATAAAATTAACACAGAATCCTTCATCGCCTCCACCATGTCCTCCAGAAGAATCACCTAATTCGATGATTGTAGGTTTTTCTTCACCAAATTTTTGTACCTCAATTAATTTCTTATGACCAAGTCCTCTTATTTCACCATATTCACACATTATTTTGATTGTTCTTTGATTTTTATTAGTAAACGCTGATGCATTAAATGTTGCGTGTACGCCACCTTCAAATTCTAAAATTGTAACTTGATTATCACACACATTATTATCACAAGCAAATACACATCTACCATATTGACTAGTTGAAAAAGTTTTTAATATTTTTTCAGGTGTTGTTAAATCAAATACAATTGATTTAATTAATCCACTAGTATAAATTTTTAAAGCAGAATATGGACACTTTTTTTCAATAGAACAATCAGTACATCTTTTTGCCATTCTTTTTTCATCAAAATGTTGATGATTAAAAAAAGACAAACTTCCCATAGAAGAAAGATTTAGACAACGCTTATTACCAAGTAGATACAAAAGTATATCCATATCATGGCAACTTTTAGCTACTATAAAAGGTGCAGAAATATTAGTATTTCTCCAATTTCCTCTAACATAAGAATGAGCGTAATGAAAGTAACCAACATTTTCATTATGTTGAATATCAATTACTTCTCCTAATTCTTTAGAATCAATTATCTCCTTAATTTTACTAAAAAAAGGTGTATGTCTTAATACATGACAAACTGCTATAAATTGATTTTTATGTTTTCTTGCACATTCACCAATTTCAATCGTTTCTTGAAGAGAAAAACCAATTGGCTTTTCTAAAATCATATCATAACCTTTTTCAATTAAACTAATAGCTGGAATATAATGCATATCATCAAGAGTGGCAACAATAACAACATCACACATTCTATCTTTTTTTATAAATTCTTCATATCCATCAAAAATATTTTCTTTTTTAATATTATATTTTTTAGAATAATAATTTTGTTTTTCTTTATCTGGATCAGCAATTGCTACAACTTTAAAATCATTTGGGTAATATTTTTCAATTGCTCTAATATAACAGCCGGCTCTTCCTCCAGCACCTACTAAAGCAAAAGTGACAGGTCCTTTATCAAATCTCATAAATATCTCCTATTTAACATCAAGAAAAGAAATTAATTCTATCTTTTTATTTTTTATAAATTCTTTAGTTTTATCACTTGTTAAAACATCAAGCTCAACTAATCTTTCAACATTGTAAGATGAGTTTTTCAAAAGAAATGTATCAACATAAGCTGGATGAACCATCAATTCTGCATACTCATAATCATCATTTCTTAAAAGAAAAATATTTTGTAATTCATCAAACGATTTATCTTTTGCTTTGAAAAAATCTAAAAATTGAGCTTTTGGAAAACAATCAGTTGAAGCATCACGTAATCTTAAATGCATCTCATTAGCAAGCCTTAACGCCGCATTATGAGCTTTTTTATATTTTTGATGTGCATATAAATGTGAATCTAAATGAGTCGGTCTATTTTTAACAAGTTCTATAAATAAAAAATATTGTGCTTTAAATTCTTGATATATTTCTTCTTCACTAAATAAACTTTGATCAGGATTTTCTTTTGGTTTATAAAAGCAACCATCTTCTTTGATTAAACTTTTACAATTAGTCAAAGGTTTTCCTAATGTAATATTTAAATGTAAACCAACTTTTAAACTTGGATATTTTTTCATCAATTCAATAGCATGCCCAACCGCAGGCATCGTTACCATCAACGTCGTGGATGTAACAATTCCATTTAAATGAGCATCTAATATTCCATAATTTACAGATCTTGTTAACCCAAAATCATCTGCATTAACTATCAATTTCATTATTATTTTCCTTCAAATCTTTACTAGCACTATAGCTAATATCAACTAACTTATTATAGCTATTTGAAAAATCTGTAGTTTCCTTTTCACATAAAGGATAAACTTTATCAAATAAAGATGTTTTAACTTTACAAATTCCACAAAAAGCAATTACATATTTATTATATTTTTTGGCTAATGAAGCAATTTTATAAGGCCCTTTACCATGTAAAGTTTGCTCATCAATTTTTCCTTCGCCAGTAATCACAACATCAACATTTTTTATTTTTTCTTCAATATTAATATAACTTTCAATATAATCAAAACCTGAAACAATTTTTGCATTTAAATATGAACATATTCCTGCTCCAAGTCCACCACCTGATCCACCGCCAACAATAGATATTAAATCCTTATTTAATATTTTTTTACTTTGAGAAGCAAAATTTATCATACCTTTTTCTAGCAATTCAAGCATTTGTTCATTAGCGCCTTTTTGTTTACCATAACAATATGTCGCACCTTTATCACCACATAAGGTGTTATCAACATCGCTTGCAATAACAAAAGAAACATCTCTCACTTTAGGATTTAAACCATCAAGACTAATTTTATTAATTTTAATAAGATTTTCTCCATTACCATCAAGAAGAGTTTCATCATGATAAAATTTGATTCCTAAGCTGGATAAAAGTCCCATTCCACCATCATTAGTGCATGTTCCACCTATACCAATAACAATTGTTTTTGCACCTTTATCAATTGCAGATAAAACCAATTCACCTAAACCAAAACTAGTCATTTTTAAAGGGTTAAGTTTTTCTTTTTTTATATGAATAATTCCAACAGCTTCTGATGACTCTATAAATGCAATTTTATTTAATTTATCAAAGCCATATTTTGCAACTCTTTTTGTTAAATCACAAAAAGTAATTTCTTTTGAGTAATATTTCCCATTAGAATATTTTGTTAATATTTCACATGTTCCTTCTCCACCATCAGCAATTGGATAAGTTAAATATAAACCATCTTTATAAGTTTTTTTAAATCCTTCTAGAATTGCTTCACATGCTTCAAAACAAGTTAAAGAATTTTTAAATCCATTAGGTGAAATCAATATTTTCATAACTACCTTTCTATTTTATATAGTCGAAACATCACTCATTCCACGAGTAATAACAACTGTTTTAGCCATCAAATCATGTAACGACCTTGAATCTTTCCTAACTAAAGCAATTATACAAGATACTATACCAGGAATAACCAATAAATCCTCTATTAGCAAACGGCAAACAACTTCTCTATAAATTAAATTGAGTGGTTTTATTTCTTCAAGATTAGAATAACTTACCATTGAAAGGCCACATAAAAATTTACCAACAGTTTTTCCACTTCCAATAATTGCTGGTACTAATAAATAATATGTTACTTTTGCAAAAATAAATTTTAAAATAAATTTAACCCAAAACTTAGTTATTACATCTTTAAATATTTCTAAAGATCCTTCTATATTTGGATCAAGTTCTTTCATAAATTCTTCAATTTCTTTGAAATTATTAATAGAAATTACATACCATATAATAGCAATAATAATTAAATCAATGACAAAAGCACATAATCGTTTAATAAAATTTGCACTCTCAAATTGTAAATTATCCATTTTTTTAGAAATTAAGTAAGAGAAGAAACTTCTCTTACTTAATAATTTTTTTATTTTGAAATATCCAATGTATATTGAATTTCATTATACAACTCATCAAGAATTGTTTGAATTGATTTTTCTGGATTATCAAATATTTGTTTTACTTCTTTTGAAAATTTTGAATCAACAGCTGCTTTTGCAACTCCTTGTGGAGCACGTGTACCAAATTTTAATAATTGAGAACTTGCTTTAAATGTTGTAGGATTAGAAGAATATAAGTTTTTAATTACTTCTGTTTCTTTTGCAGCTTTAGTTGTTGGGAAATATCCTGTTTGAATAGCTAATGATGAAACAGCTTCAGCACTGTTCATATAACGAACAAATTCACTTGCCGCTGCAGTTTTTAATTTTGATTTATTGTTGAAGACAATCATTGAATTACCACCTTGATTAGCAAAGAAGTTTGTTTGTTTTGGGAATGGCATTACAGCCATTTCAAATCCTGCTTCACTAGCATTTTTAATATTTGAAGCAAGAGATGATGTTGATTGCCAAATTGCAGCAACCTTACCTGCTTTAAAATCATTTACAATATTTAAATCAGTATTATGAACAGTTGTTTTTATTTTCATTGCTCCAGAAGTATGTAAATCTCTCCAATATGTTAAAGCATTGACACCTTTTTCGTTGTTAAAAGTAGCTTCTGTCATATCAAGGTTATACAAACTTCCACCTTGTTGAACCATCATACCATATTCATCCATAGCATTAGTACCAAAACCATAGTGATCATCATCTTTTAAAGCTAAACAATTTGCTTTGAAATTTTCCCAATTCCATGTTGAAGAATCTGGATCATTAACTATACTTTCAACAGTTGGTAAAGTTGCTCCTTTACTTTCCCATAAAGTTTTATTAACAACTAAAACGTTACTTGATGGTGCAAATGGAACAGAAACTAATTTTCCTTTGTAAAGTGAATATTGTAATAATCCTTCATCAAAATCTCTAATTTGATCATAAGTAAATACATTTCTTAAATCAACAGCCATTTCTTCATACATAGCAACAGAAGAAACACCAACATATGCTACTTCAGGATTTGATTTAGCTGGATATGCAGCCCATAACTTTGTATTTTGGTTAACAGTATTTCCATCGCCATATTCAACCTCAACAGTGATTTTACCGCCACTTGTTTTAGCTTTTTGAGCTTCATTAAATTTATCAACTAAACTCTTTACTGCAATTCCTTGTTTTGCTGTTGCAGCATGTAAAGTAGAGAATGTAATTGTTACATCTTCAGTTACATCAGAATTTTGATAAATACTCCAATCTTTATTCACATAAATATTATTGTCATCTAGTCCTTCACTAGATCCTTCAGTCTCGCCACATGAAGCAAGTCCAAATGCTGCACAAGTTGCTAATAAACATAAACATAATTTCTTTTTCATTTTGTAATTCCCCTTTCTGTTTTCTTGTTTATAATTTTGTTTTTAATTTGATTAAATAAATTTTTTTGATTATTAGATGTTTTAATTTTTCCACCTCTTGAACCCAACATAGCATTTTTTACTTGTTGATTTGCAAGAATATATAAGATTAATATTGGAGCAACTTGTATAATGTTACCCGCCATCACTATTTGCCATTCAGGTTCTCCAGCATCAACATTTATTAACCCTCTTAAAGCAATTGGTAATGTTCTAAGAGTTTCTTTATTAGTCATTACTAAAATCCAATAATACTCATTCCAAGTTGAAATAAATGTCACTAATAAATGAGTTATTAAAACTGGAACTATTGCTGGAAGAACTATCTTAAACAAAATAGTTCTATTTTTTGCTTTATCCATTTTCGCTGATTCAATAATTTCATTTGGAATTTGTTTAATAGCGCTAGTAAACATCATAATTCCAAACATTGCAAATAAGCTAGGTAATATTAATCCTATCCAAGTATCAACTAAATTTATTTTACAATAGATAAAATAAATCGGTATGAATGTTGCTTCTGCAGGTAGCATCATTCCTAAAGTTTGAATAGTCCATAACTTATTTTTTCCATGAAATTTCATTTTTGCATATGCATACGAAATTGGAATAATCGTAAAATATTGTAATCCTAAAACTAAAAAAGTATAAGTTAAAGAATTTCCTAAATAATATGAAAATCTTGCTTGTGTCCATGCTTCAATATAATTCGACCATTGTGGATTATTAACAATGATTGAAGTTGGAAAAGTTATAACATCTTCATAACTTCTAAGTGACATAGCAAACATCCAAACAAATGGATAAACAAATAATAAACCAATACCAATTAAAACGATTGCATTCAATATTTTTAAGACATACATCAATCTTTTTTTTAATTGCTTTTTCTTTAAAAATTTTTCATCATATACTATTTCTTTTGGAGTATATGCATCTGTAAAAAATGTTTCGTTATCTAGCATAATTCCTCCTATTGATATGTGACTTTCTTATTAAACAATTTATTATTAACAAAAGTAACAATTGCAATGAGTATAGTTAAAACGATAGCCCCAACCATAGCAAATCCATAATTTTGATTAACTCTTCCCATTGTATATATCCAATATCCTAATACCATAGAATGACCTTGAGGTCCACCTTGAGTCATTAAATCAACTGTAACAAATGTTTTAAAAGCATTAATAAATTTAACAGTAAAAACAAACATCAAAGTTGGAGATAATAATGGTAAAGTAATTTTCCTAAATGTTGTCCATTTTGAAGCTTTATCAAGTTTTGCTGCTTCATAAACATATGTAGGAATAGATTGTAAGCCAGAGATTATAATCAAAACATAATAACCAATAGATTTCCAAACAGCCGCAATACCAACTGAAATTAAGGCTGTATTCGGATCGGTTAACCAATTAGGTCCTTTAATACCAAAAATAGATAGTACTTGATTGACAATTCCTGTTGGGTTAAGCATTGTTAACCATAAAATTGAAACTGAAACCAAAGAAGCAATATGTGGTGTAAAAATCATAGTTTGAGTAATATTATTTATTTTAGTATTTTTGCTTAACCATGCAGCTAAAGAAACAGTTATAATCATTAAAATAAAAACTGTAAAAAATGCGAATAATATTGTATTAGTAAAAGCATATTTAAAATCTCTATCTTTTGTAAAAACAGTTATAAAATTATTGAATCCGACAAATTTTGAATTTAAAGGATCAGCAAAGCTAAATTTAAAAAATGAAACTACCATCATAAAAATAAACGGAACTATAACAAAAAACAAACTGCCAATCGCGGCGGGGAGAATATAAATATATGCTGGGTTTAATTTGGAAAATATTTTTCTTTCAACATTATCATATTTCTTCATTTTTTCACAATGATTAATGTTTTTTCTTATTTTTAAGTTTTCATTAATATATGCTCTTTCAAATGGTTCGCATGTTTTAGATATTTCTTTTAGATTCTTTTCAGTCTCTTTAATTTTTATATTAATTTCACTTATTCGTATTTTCTTTTCATCTTTTAATAATTCTTTATCGAATTTTATAACATCTTTTTCGTTATACAAATCATCATATAACTTAACAAGAGATTTAATTTTCGATGTATTCATTTCTGAGTTCGTCATATATTTTTTCAATCTCCTGTTTATCTCTTATTCTATTTTCATTGCTGTCAAAGAAATATAAATCTTCTTTATGCATAGCTACTATTACTTTAGAATTTAATTCCTTAATATGTTTATCAATATCTTTAACAAATATAGTAGAGTCTTTAATTTTAACACTATATAATTGTTCTCCACCATGATTTTCATGTGTAAAAATTATTCCATCAAAATACAACAAACTATTATCAGTTGTATTTGTAACTATATTAGCCATTCTCGGTCTAATTCCAACTTTATTACCACTTGATAATGTAATAATATTCATTCCTGGATCACCAATAAACTGTGCTACAAAAACATTATCTGGATCATCATGAATTTCTGTAGGTGTTCCAGTTTGTTTGATAACACCTTCTGACATACACACAATATAATCTCCCATTGTCATTGCTTCAATTTGATCATGTGTAACATAAATGAATGTTGATTTCAATTTTCTATGAATTTGAATTAATTCACTTCTCATTGTACTTCTAAGTTTTGCATCCAAATTTGATAAAGGTTCATCCATTAAAAATACTTGTGGTTTTTTAGCGATTGCTCTTGCTAGAGCAACTCTTTGTCGTTGCCCACCTGATAAATTTGCAGGTCTTCTATTAGCATATTCACTTAAATTAACAAGATTTAAAACATAATCTATTCTTGATTTAATTTCATGTTTAGGAATTCTAGCATTTTTTAGCCCGAATTCAATATTTTCATAAATCGTCATATGAGGATACAAAGCATAATTTTGAAAAACCATCGCTAAGCCTCGATCTCCAGGCTCATAATTTGTTACATCAATATCATTTATATAAATATTCCCTAATGTAATAGTTTCAAGACCCGCAATCATTCTTAAAAGAGTAGTTTTTCCACAACCAGATGGTCCAACTAAAATAGTAAACGATCCTTCAGGTATATTTAAATTAATGTTATTAACAGCTTTTTTTCCTTCTGGAAGTTGACCTTTCTTTTTGGCAACTCCATAAATTTTAGAAATATTTTCTAATCTAATATTAGCCATTTCATAACTCCTTTTTTTTCTTTAAATAACAAAATTCATTTTATAAGAATTATTCTAGTGTAATCGCTTTCATTTTACAACAATGATTAAATAACATAATTTGTAATTTGTAACATCACAAATTAAAACAAATAAATTAATAATAAACTTAGACCTGAAAAAAAGTTATGATAATAATATTTTATCTAAAGAGGGTTTTATCCCTCTTTTTATATTCACTAAAATTTGTACTTATTTTTTTGTAGTTTAAATAACATAAAATCAAAATAGCCCATAACTCGATTGATTTAACACATCTAAAACAAAATTTTGATATTTTTTAAAAAATAGCTTTTCTAAATCTGATGATTATTGTTTAAAACTTATTTACAAACTATTAGAAAAATGCGATTTAGAACTTGCTGCAATTAGAAATAAGAGTTTAGAAATTGTTAAAAAAGTATCTAGAACTATTTTAACTTCTAAAGGTCAAATTACATTTAAACGGAGATATTATTACAATACAATTGATGGCACTTATACTTATCTTTTAGATTCTTTTTTAAGAATTCCAAAGTATTCTAGATTATCAAATGAATTAAAGAGTAAATATTATCATCTTTAGATCATTTATCATATGAAGCAGCTGGAAAAGATAATTTACCTGATGGGTATGAAATATCAGCTGTATCAGTTCTTAACCTTTTAAATAAATCCTCTATTGAAGTTGAGTATAAGCCTTTTAAAGTCTCTAATAAGGTTATTCATGTTCAAATTGATAAATCATATTACACGCTTTATTCGCTTCTTAAAGAAAATTCTGATGCAATAAAAAGATGGTTTAATAAAAAGATTATCTTAGTTGTTCTCAAGAATGTATAAATTCTCATTATTTTGCTAATAGATTAGATAAAAAGCCAAATACTTTTACTACTGCTTCTTGTGATAAATTATGTGATTTAATTAATGCAATACATAATAATCTTTCATTTAAAATTAACACACATGAATCTTATTATGATATTCCAATACAATGTTGTTTACCATCTTATAGCCATTAGTTAATGAAAAATCAGATTGTTATATTGATTATAATAGCTATTCTATGGTGTTAGAAACGCTTTGAAAGCTATATCAGGTCTTAAATTTTAATTTTTTTGATATCCCTATGGATATCTATTGCTTTATTGTTTCTTATTTTGTATTTATTTATTAACTTAAGTATTTCTAATTCTACCTACAAAAATTAATTCAATCTCGAACTTATAAATCACCAAATAAGTTATATATAAAAAATAATTTATTTACAAATGTAGTTTAAAACCATTGAGAAAATTATTTAAAGTTATAAAAATGCATGAACTTGCAAAAATTTTAGTTAGAAATTGTATCTTTTAGTTATTAAATATATAATAAAAGTACATACTTAAAATTTTGGTTAGAGGAAATAAAAATGATTATTAGAAATGATTATTTACAAAAGTTAATAGATAGAATGAATAATGGTATGATAAAAGTTATTACAGGAATTAGGCGATGTGGTAAATCATATTTGTTATTTGAAATTTTCTATAATTATTTACTTCAAAATGGAGTTGATAAATCACATATTATTACTTTACAACTAGATGATAGACTAAATATAAAATACCGTGATCCAGACAATTTGTGTGAATATATACATAATAAAATTATCGACAATGAAAACTATTATATATTATTAGATGAAGTGCAATATGTAAAAGAGTTTGAAGATGTACTTAACTCTTTTTTACATATTAAAAATGTAGATGTATATGTTACAGGAAGTAATGCTAAATTTCTCTCTTCTGATATTATTACAGAGTTTAGAGGAAGAGGAGATCAGATATACTTATCTCCATTATCTTTTAAAGAATATTATGATTATTGTAAATTGGATTTTGAGGAAGCTTGGAATGAATATTCTATGTATGGTGGTATGCCATATCTTTTAATGTGCAAAACTAATGAACAAAAAATTAAATATCTAGATAATCTATTCAAAGAAACTTATATAAAAGATATCGTTAATAGACATGATATTAAAAATACAGAAGTTCTAGAAGATGTACTCAATATCATTTCTTCAAGCGTTGGTTCATTAACAAACCCTAACAAATTATCTAATTCATTTAAATCTATGAAAAATTTGGTAGTGGCACCAAATACAATAAAACAATATTTAGATTATTGTGTGGATTCATTTCTAATTGAAAAAGCTTATAGGTATGATGTTAAAGGAAAAAAATATCTCGATACACCTTTAAAATATTATTACACCGATATTGGTCTTAGAAATGTAAGATTAGGATTTAGACAACAAGAAGAAAATCATATAATGGAAAACATTATCTACAACGAATTAATTATCCGAGGATATCAAGTAGATGTAGGAGTAGTTACTATAAGTGAAAAAAATGAAAATAATAATTATGTAAGAAAGCAATTAGAAGTTGATTTTATTTGTAATCTTGGATATGAAAGATTATACATACAATCAGCCTTAAATATTGACGATGTAGAAAAAAAAGAACAAGAAGAAAAATCACTAATAAAAATTGATGATAACTTTAGAAAAATTATCATTGTAAAAAGTAACATAAAAAAATGGAAGGACGAAAAAGGAATACTTATACTTGGACTAAAAGAATTTTTAACATGTCCAGAATCAATAAATTCCTAATCAACAATTAGAAACAAATTATTTAAAGTTATAAAAATGCATGAACTTGCAAAAATTTTAGTTATGTAAAAAACTCTTTTATAGAATATAATCTTTTATTTATAAATATGCATGTTTATAACACTCTATTTATTTTTACGATAAATTAAAATATAAAAAAGCTTGCAAACTGATTCTCTAGTTTTTGCAAGCCATGTTATTTGAATATGTAATTAAATTTTCTATAGTGGCTACACTTTAATTTTTTAATAAATTGAAAGTTTTACAGGATAAACTTTTTCTAATCGTTTTTTATAATTTTTATCCTGCTGACCTTTATTTAGTTCTGTTACAACTTCTTCAACAATTGCATCAATATTCGTAGCAACACTATTAATTGGCTCGTATATTTTTAAAGTTTTTGTAATATCATCAAAGCCAAAAATAATTGTATTATAAATGTTATATTTAAGTCTTAATTGAACTCTTAAAGAAAGAGCAACATAATCAGAAAAGCAAAAAGCAAATTCAATATTGTTTTCTACAATCATTTTACAAGCATCATCGATAATATCTTCTTTCAGTGAAAATGGAACATAAAAAAATTGTTTATTTGCATCTTTTTTTATTTCATCAAGAAATCCATATAAGCGTCTTGTGGAAGTTTCTGAAGGTGAATCAGTAATATAAATGCAATTTCTATAACCATGATTTAAAAAATAGTGTCCTACTTGTTTTCCACCATCATAATCATCAGTAATAATATAATTAACTGCCTTATTTTTAGGTTTAATACCAATCAAAAATAAAGGTATATCATTATCAACAAGAGCTTTTACAACATCATCATTAGGTTCTGTTAAAGAAATAACAGCTGAACAATTATTTGAAAAAACAGTTTCAATTGCTTCCATTTTCAATTCAAATCCAGTGACAACGGATACCATTCCTGTATAACCTTGTTTTTCTAGTTCTCGAATAATTTTATCGCATAAAACAGCAAAGTATGGGTTAAAAAAACCATTCATAAAAACAGCAACATTTTTTGTTTTGCCTATCTTCAAAGAAACAGCAAGCGAATTTTTTACATATCCTAATTCTTTTGCTTTTTCTTTTACTTTTTCTTTTGTTGCTTCACTTATTTCACTAGAATCCCTTAAAGCTTTTGATACACCATCAACTGACATATTTAAAGCGGAAGCAATATCTTTCATTGAAACCCGTTTGTTCATAAATCTAAAAAATTCTCTACTATTTTTTGAGCAAAAATATTTCCAAGTTTAATCATAGATGAAGAATCATAGTGATAAATATCAGGACTTCCGGCTGGTTCACCATTATATTTTAGTTCTTCATCTATAGTACTAAAATATACATTTAAATTATCTTCATCAGCTAATTTCATCTTTGCATTATTAATGTCTAAAAAGTGAGTCCAAGCTGGACAATCAGAAATTCCTGCATCAATAAACCCAATGCCTTTAGGTGAAGAATAATAATTTAAACTGGCTCTTAAATCTGAAATAAAAGCTTTTTCATATTGATAATAATCACCATAATAATTACTTGATGAATCATCTTCACCTTGCATCCAACAAATAGCTTTAACTTCTGGATAATATCCCATATTTTCCAGTTTTGCAAGTTGCTCTAAAGTATAATCAATTGCAAATTGATATAAACTGCCTGTCATTTTACTTGAAGGTGATCGCCAAGAATTATATAAACTTGTTGCTCCTTGTGCAAATTTTATCAAATAAACTTTATCTTGTAAATTATAATTAGAAAAAATTTCCGCCATTCCTACTTCTGGGCCAAAGCGATCTTGATTATAACCTTGTCCTAATTGAACTGGTACAAATTCTTTATTCGAAGTATTGTTAGAAATTGTACATGCATAAGAGATTTTTACATCATCAAATCCATTTTTATATTTAAGAGTTTTTTCTTCTCCCATCGTATTAATTAAATATTGTTTATATGTATGTCCTTCCATATTAGATTGTCCATACATTAACACAACTTGTACCTTATTTGATGGAATAAATGTTGTATTATCTATACTAGTACTATTACAACCAACTAAAAACAAAGATAAAACTAATACTATTTTTTTCATATTTCGATACCTATTTTTCCATTTTTAATAATAAGAGGAACAATTGAAGGATGTTCATGTCCACCATTATCATTATCAACATGAACCACTAATTTATCTTTCCCATCAAAAGTAGTAAAAATCATTCCATGTCCACCACTAATAATTGGTAAAGGTTTTTCTTCTTGAATATAATCATTCTCTACAAATGAATATTTTGGATAAGCAACACCAATAACATAACCATCTTTTCCATATGTCGACCATAATAAAGCATTAATATTATTTTTTTGATAGACAAAAGGACCATCAGTAACATTAACAAAATGATCACACCAAATAGGTTTATTATAACTCCATTTTGCATCACTTCCATGGAATAAAAGCTTAACTTCTCCAATTGCTGTTTTTAAATCATCACTTAATTCAATTGCACAAATTGTTCCATCATTTATTTGTAACCATTCATGACAAAAAATCATATATGGTTTATTCTCTTGATTAACATATAAAGTGCCATCTAAACATTCCCAATCACTAGGAGTAATGATTTTTGAATGGACTTCAAAAGGACCTAAAGGTGAAAGTGAATGTAAAATTTGACAACCTCTACACATATTATCATTTTTAAAAGTGGCAAACATATAATATTCCCCTCGATAAATATGTACTTCTGGTGCCCAAAAATCTTTTTTACCCCAAAAATCTTTTGGAGGAGTGAAAACTTTATAAGGTCCTAACCAATCTTCTAAATTCTCACTTACATAACAATAAAAACCCAATCCATCATAATGATTTGTTGTTCCATACATATAATATTTTTTTGTAACAACATCACTTAAAATAAAAGGATCTCTTATGATAATGTCATTTAACTTCATAACTTTACACCTCAAAATCTATTTATTAAGCAAAGAGGAAAAATCCTCTTTGCAAAATTTACTTAACATTAATATTGATATTTGTAATTGTACAATTGATATCTCTAGCTAAGAAAGATAGTAAAACAGGGCCTTTATAACCATCATTCCAACCATGAGCATATTCAAGAAGAATAGTACCATCTTGTTTTGCTACACAAATTTTTGTATCTTGACCATTATTCATAAGTCGAGTACAAGTAATTTTATAAGTTTGAGTAGTATCTAATAAAACATTTTCTGTAGTTTCATCTTCTTTTGTAACAGTGTATAATCTACCACCATCTCCAATACCTTCATTTAAGCTTCCATTACTATTCCATCCAGTGAAACCAGCTTTACTTTCACCAATAACAAATGATCTAGCTTCAGCAAATCCATCATATCTATTTATGGTTACAGCAAGAGCTGGAAGTGGATTAGTAGCACCATATTGATCAATTTTTAAATCAAAAGTTAATTCAGCTTCTTTTTCTGAAGGCATAGATAAAGCATCACCAATAGATCTTGCTGCTTGATCTTTAGCATTTTGTGGAGCAGTACCAACGTTTTTAAAGACAATAGAATTTTCACCTACTTCAACATTTTCTTTAAAAGAAGGATATAATTTTTTATTTTTAACAGCATTTACCATTTCATCAATTTTACTTGTATCTGTTTCAATAGTAATATGAGAAAATTCAACTTGCATTTGTGCAGCCATAAAACTAGGAGTTGTATCTATTTCATTAAAATCAGTAAAATAAGATTCAAACCAATATAATTCATCATTAATTAAATAATAATAATTATTTCCATCACGAATAGTTGTTAATTTCATATTTGTCATATCTAAACTATTAACATCATGTTGATTCCAAACTTGGCTTCTATCAGTGGTATTTCCCCATTGAACATCACCATTTACTACATCCATAACAACAGTTTTTCTTTGATTAAAATCTGGTCCAGGTGAAACAAAAAAGCCATGGAATTTACCTTCATCATTAACATGACCTAAAGATACACGACTCCAAGTATCATCTCCCTTTGGAGAAGAAACTTTAACTATAGAAGAAAAAGCATATTTTTTAGATTTTATATTATTAATTGTGGTATAAGAATTTAAATTATTACCAATTGTCTCAAGAGATTTAAAAGAAACATTTTCTTCATTATAAACATTCTCATAATCCCAAGCATCATTCTTAAAATTAACATTAACTAAAGTATCAATAACATTAAATTCATATGTATTACTGATTTCAGTATCTTTAATTTTGATAGTAATAACAGCCTTACCTACTTGACTAGCAGTAAATAATCCACTTTCAGAAATTGTTCCCATTTCATTACAAGAAAATTCAACTTTACTTGTAGAAGGATTTGTTTCATAAGTAATTTGTCTAGTCTTACCAACAAATAAGTTGCTTACTTCATTAGTAATTCTAATAGTTTTAATTTCCTCAGTTGTTGTATCAGTTGTATTTTCACTACTAGTTGTAGTATTACTAGTGGAAGGATTTCCATTAGAAGTTTGGTTAGTTTCTCCACAGCCACCTAAAATTAATAAAGCAGCACAAAGTGGTATTATAATTTTGCGTTTCATCGTTTTCTCCTTTCATAAACGCTTAGTGAAAAACATTAATTTAAATTAATGAAATTTCTTATTTTATTGATGAGTTAAAGACAAAATTCTTTATTACCCCAGAAGTATATTCTCCACCTACCCAAATTAAATACGCTCCTGTGTAGCGAGAAGTCATTGTTGCATTTGTACTTGATTTAAAATCAAATTCACATTCTTTGTTATCGATAAACATTTTAAATGTTGCAATATTATCTTTAATTGTTCTAGTTATTTTAATATGATGAGTTGTTTCTAAATCACTAGCAACACTTGCACTTGTTTCTAAATATGAATACATTGAATCAGGATCGTCCATAGAACGTTGATAATTCCAAGATGCGTAACGTCCAACATATAAATCATTAGTTTGTAAAGCACTCTTACCAATCATAAATGATTCACAAGTATCAGCTTGATCATATCTAGAGAAATTACAAGTCATACCTGTAAATCCACTTGTATGTGCTTTATTTAAAACTAAATCAGACACATCAAATTCAACTTCAAAATCACCAACTAATTTTGCTTTATCACCTAAGCTTCTAACTTTATGGTCTTTACTTAAAACTGTATTTGCATTAAAAGAAAAATCAGAGTCATCATTATAATTTACTATTTCAGAGTTACAAGAATAAAATGATTTTTTATATTCATTATTATTCAATTTTTGATTAATTTCATTTTCATCAGTAATTACTGTATAATTTGACACCTCACATGCAACATCAATTGCACATAAAATTGGCATAGTTGGCACATCTTCATATTTAGTGGAATTATCATACCACATCACTCGATCATTAATTAAATAGTAATGTTCATTACCGTTTCTTAACATTCCTAATTTAACTGTATTTGATTCCCATCTAACTTCATTTAAGCCATTTTCACCCCAAACTTGACTTCTTGTGGTAATAGCTGGCCATGATTCATTAGGTAAATCTTTAACAATTGTTTTATTAAATCCATTGCCTTGTCCTTCAACTTTTGGTGAGAATAAGAAATAACGAGTATCAGATTCAGATAATCCACTTCCAATACCAACACCTTGCCAAACCCAATTAGATAATTGTTTAGTTATTTTAAAATCAAATTCAACATAATATTTGGTTGATAAAACATGTGAAAAATAGGCAGAGTGATATCCAGCAGGTGTATCTTGATTGATCAAAATTTTTGCATTAGTATCGTCTGCTTGATGAGATAAATCCCAATAAGGTGAACCTAAATCACTACGGAAAATTCCTTGTTTAACGTTATAGTGGACACTAGAAAAAATATTATTATCTTCTTTACTAATTGCTTTAATCGTTACTTCACCTTTACTTAAAAATGATACTAATCCTTCTTGATTAACACTTGCAACTTGTTCATTTGAACTTGACCAAGTAACTAATTTAGAGGCTTCACTTGGTTCAGTATCAACTGTTAAAAGTAAATCTTCTCCAACCCATTGAATTTCACTATCAGAACCATTAATGATAATTTTACTTGGTGTTAGAGCTTGTTCGACAATAATTTTAATAGATGCTTTACAATTTGAATCAATATTTAATGTCGCGGTAATTGTTACTTCACCTTGAGATAAACCTTTAACTAATCCATTTTTAGAAACACTAGCAATGTTTTCATTTGAACTAGTCCAAGTAACATCTTTTTGAGTTGTTCCTGAAACAGATGATCTTAATTGAATAGTATTTGAAACTTTAATCGTGGTTGATCCAATTGCAGTAATTCCAATTTTATATGGACTTTCAACTTCAGAAGTAGTAGATGGAGCTTCTCCACAACTAGTAAGAGGTAACCCTCCTAAAAAAATAGCACTACACAATAATAAAATTTTTCTTTTTTTCATAGTATCCTCCTTTTTTATTATTGATTTAACATATTTTCTTCACTTATTTCATCGAACAAATGAAGTTTATTATTATCTAAAGTAATACAAATATTTTCTTTAGCTTTAATTTCTTTATTAGTTTTAATAATTACTCTTCCAATTTCATCATCACAATAAACAACAAATTCACTACCTAAAATTTCTACAATAGAAGTTTTTAAATTAAATCCTTTTTTTCCTATTTTGATATCTTCTGGTCTAATTCCTAATTTAAGATGATGAGGACTATTTTGATTTTTTTCATACTCAGCTAATAATTCTTTTAATTCTAAAATAATTTGATTTTTATAATCATTAACATCAACTTTGATTTTCTTAGAAAATAATTTTTTGATAAAACTAACTTTTTCTTCTTTGATTTCATATTTATTTTTATAAGCTACTAAAGGTAAATAAACTTTTCTTAATTCTTCAAATGTATATTCTTTATTTAAGATTTCTTTTATACATTGAATCCTTTTAAGAATAAATAAATCATGTTTATTAATTTGTTCATCGTTTAATTTTATTTCTATTTGATTATTTAGTTTAACGATTCCTTTATCATATACACACTCAAGAATATTCATTGGAGGAGTTCCAATAAAAGTTGCCACAAATAAATTTTTTGGATGATGATAAATTTCAATAGGTGAACCAACTTGTTGAATAAATCCTTTATTCATTACTACAATTTTATTTGCCATTGTCATCGCTTCTATTTGATCGTGAGTAACATAAATTGTTGTTGCCCCTACTTCTTCATGGATTCTAGTAATTTCACTTCTCATTTGCACTCTTAATTTAGCATCTAAGTTTGATAATGGTTCATCCATTAAGAATAATTTTGCATTTCTTACAATCGCTCTTCCTAATGCCACTCTTTGCATTTGTCCACCTGATAATTCTTTCGGTTTCCTATCTAAATATGGTCCTAAATCAAGAATATCTGCAGCTTTATAAACTCTTTCAGTAATAATCTTTTTATCGATATGTCTAATTTTTAAACCAAAAGCAATATTATCAAATACACTCATTTGAGGATATAAAGCATAACTTTGGAAAACCATGGCAATATCACGATCTTTACTAGGTAAATAATTACTATATACTTTATCAATAAATAACTCACCTGAAGAAATTTCTTCAAGTCCAGCAATCATTCTTAAGGTTGTGGATTTACCACATCCAGAAGGACCAACTAAAGCAATAAAATCATGTTTATTAACTTCTAAATTAAAATCATAAACCGCTTGAACGCCATTAGGATAAATTTTGTTAATATTATTTAGATAAACAAAAGCATTTAAATTTTCATTTATTAATCTATTATGAGATTCATTTAAAATTTTTTTTGCTTCATTTTTTTCAATTTTTTCATTAATATCCATTATTGACTCCTATCTTTTTATACCAGTATTTGCTACGCCTTCAATAATTTTTGATTGAGCAAATAAATAGACAATCAAAATAGGTATCATAGCAATAACTGCACTAGCTAAAGCTAAAGTAGTTGATTCATATGATTCACAATTATCAGAAATAACTTTTAATCCATACGCAAGAGTCCAAGTAGTTCTAGGAGCATTACCAATAATTAATTGGGCCCATTGCACATCATTCCACGCTCCCATAAAACCAAATAGCCCTTCTACAAATAATGCTGATTTTCCTAAAGGTAAAACTACTTTTAAGAAAATTTTAAAATTACTTGCTCCATCCATTCTGGCATTTTCTACTAAATCTTTAGGAATTCCCACAAAAAATTGTCTAATTAAAAATACTCCATATACTCCACCAAAAGATGGAACAATTAAACCTAATAAACTTTTATAAAATCCCATTATATTCATATTAATTAATTGAGGTGCAGTGGAAATAATACCAGGTATTGTCATTGTTCCAATTAAGAAATAGAATATTTTATTACTATACTTAAAATCTAAAAATACAAAAGCGTAAGCCGCTAAAGAAGCAATTACTAAATACACTAAAGTTCCACCAATAGAAACAATTAAAGAATTTAATAACCAATTCCAAATAGGAAAATATTCATTACCTTTTCCTTCAATATATTCAGTTTTAGAAAAAAGTTCTTTATATCCATCTAAAGTAAAAGCATCCCAACTAGAAGGGAAAAAACTAGAGGCATGACTTTGGAAATCGTTATAATCTCTAAATGATCCAAACACTCCCCAAATCAAAGGAATTAGCATTAATGTAGATATTAATAATAAAGCAAGAAAAGCTAGACATTTAGAGAGATTTTTTCCAATCCATGAATCCTTTTTCATGTTTATGTCCTCCTTTTCTTTCTTTTGATAGGTTAAGTTGTAAAATTGCTACAACAATAATTATTAAACCTAAACAAATTCCCATCGCTGCAGCATAGCCATATGCTTTACTTGAACCCATTAATAAATCTTGTATACGATAAACTGCACTTTTTACAGCATCTTGATCTGGAGTATTAGATGTTAAAATAAATAATTGACCATATAAATTCATATAACTTATAAATGTTGTAAAAATACACATAAATAATTGAGGTTGAATAGCAGGTAAAGTAACATGCCAAAACTTTTCAAAAGAATTACAACCATCAACATTAGAAGCTTCATATAGTGATTTATCTGTATTTTCAAGTCCAGCACATAAGATAATAAAATTACCACCTATACCACACCAAATACAAAGTAAACCAACCATAAACCAAGCTGCATTTACTTCTCCAAACCAGTCAATATTTAAATTAAATAAATTATTAATAAATCCATTTTGATAACTAAACATCTTTAATAAAATTAAACCAGTTGCTGTTAAAGGAAAAATACCTGGTAAATAAATAGCCGCTCTAAAAAATTTATATCCTGGTGGTTTTATATTGATTAATAAAGCCAAACCTAAAGGAATTAAAATTGATAAAGGTACAATTATTAAATCAAATTTAATAGTTGTCCAAACGCTACTCCAAAAATCACGAGCTAAAATAGTATCTGAAAATAGTTTTTCATAATTACTAAAACCTACAAATTGACTAGGATAAATAGATGTTCCATCAAAAGAACATAAAGACATTATGACTCCAAAAATTAAAGGAAAAACAAAGAAGAGAATAAAGCAAATTCCATATGGTCCTAAAAAGATTCCAACCGAAGAAGCATTTCTTAACGAATTCTTCTTTTTTTCTTTTTTTGAAGCATACTCAATTAAACTAACTTTCATAATTAAGCAAATAATTCAATATATTTTAAGCAATCTTCATATTGCTTTTTCATAATTTCATCAACAGATTGATTTTTAAATTGAGAAGAAACAACTTTTTGTAAGCCTTCTTTAAAATAGGAATCAACATAAGAATAATTTTTAGTAGGTTGAACAACTACATAGTCATTTGCACTTCCCCAATATTTAATATATTGTTCATATGCTGGATCAGAAGTATATTCTTCTGCTAAACTCACTGATTGAGCCGCTGGAATATGTCCTCTTTTTGCCCAATTAATTCCTCCATAATATGCCATATATTCCATAAAGACAGTTGCTGCGCATGCTTTAGTAGTTGAATTGACAGTATTAAGCATCATGATAGCATGACCTTCACCTTTAATTTTAGAAGCATATTCTTTACTAGTATCTAAAGCAAGCATATTTGATAAGCTTCTAGTAGTAATATTATTGGCCCCACCATCTTTAGCTAAAGTTCTTTCAAAATCTGCAATATCTTTAGCATATGACCAAGGTCCTTGTAATTTAAATATAGCATTTCCATTTTTAAAAGGGGCATCACCAACATCATAAGAAGATCCATAATCTTTTGATAATGCTACTTTATTTTTACTTGTTGAAGAAGGAAAAATCCAATCTCTTAAAAGTTGTAAACCTCTATTAGTTTCATTACTATACCAAGAAGGTAGTTCATTTTCTTCATTAACAATACTTCCACCATTTTGAATAGAAGCAGTATAACCAAAATATTCATGAACCCACATATCACCAAAAGAAATAGGGAAAGGAGTATAATCTTCTGCATTAGAAGCAAGTCTCCATTCAGTAGAAGATGTACCAGTTGAATTTTCACCTCTAATCCATAATTTATTATTTTTAGCAAGTTCAGTTGCTTTTTGACATACTTCAACTAATTCAGCATAATTAGAAGGAATTGATAAATTATTTTTTTCTAATATATCCACTCTTATTTCTATCATTGCACTATGAACATCAATTGGCATACCATATAATTCACCATTAATTTTTACTGAATTTAATAAAGATGGAGCAAAATCATTAATATCATAATTAACCCCTGATTTTTCAAAATATGTATAACATGGAATTAACCAATTTCTTGCTTTATATTCAGCAGCTCTACTACCATGATTAAACATTAAATCTGGTGCATTTTCCTTATCAAATTGCATTGTAGTATTTAATAATTGTTCTAAGTCATAACGAGAATGATGTTGTACTTCTACTTCAATCAATCCTTTATACATATTATTAAAATCAGCAATAATTGAATCCTGAGTTTGTGCATCATCACCAGTAGTAACTGACCACATTTTTAATTTTACATTGTTATAAACAATATTTCCATTTTCATCTCTAACAAGATCTCCATCATCATTTGGATTAAGAGATGAAGTATTGCTTCCTCCACATGCAAAAAGTGGTAAAACCATTAAAGCAGTTAATAATAATCTTTTTTTCATAAACTCCTCCTAAAAATCTATTACCAATGGTCCAATTTTATCTTGATGAATTGAAGCTTTTTTATTTTCAACATAAGGCATATCATTTTCATCAAAATAAAGTTTATCCATAAAAATTGTTCTTTCATTTGGGTATTCACCATTTACATCAAATCCATGATAGAATAACCAAAATTCCCCTTCATAATCCTCTACAACAGTGTTATGTCCAACTCCAGCTACTTCTTCACTTGGTCCAACAACTAAATCACCATAACTTCCTGTTTCATCAGTTAAAGTTTTTCCATCAGATCCATAATATTTTCCAAGTAATTTATTAGCTTTACCTGCTTTTACTCGATAAGTAGAGTTAACTCCATCACAACACGTTCCTTGAGAACCAAAATAATAATAACTATCATTTCTTTTAATAATATAAGAACCTTCATAATTAATATTAATATCCATTTGACCATTTGAATTATCATCAATAATCCAATATAAATGATCTTTTATATTATTAATTCCCCAAAATACTTCTGTACCATCATCAGTTAATTCAACTGCACCAATTCCATAAAAAGAGCCCCATATCAAATATAATTTTCCATCTTCATCATATATTGGTTGAGGATCAATCGAGTTTTTAACTCCTGATAGATTTGAATCTAATACTTTACCATAATGAGTCCAAGGTCCATATGGTGTTAGTGAAGTAGCAACTCCAATTCCTGGATTAGAATCTCCCCATAAAGATAAAGAATAGTAATAGTTATAATGATTACCTACTTTAATTACCGATGGTGCCCATACTCCAGCATCTTTATCACCCCAATTTAAAGCTTGAGGATGTCCATCAAACACACTCCCTACCCAAGTCCAATTAATTAAATCTTTACTTTGAAATATTGGTCCACGATCATATTGCATTCCTTTATTTCCCATTTCACAATAAGTATTTGTACAATACATGTAGAAATAACCATCATCAGCTTTTAAGACATCAGGATCAGCAGCGGTTACAAAGTATTTAGACCCATCTTGCTTATAAAAATTTAAAGGATTTTGATACGTTTTATTAATATAATTAACTCTACTTTCTGAAGAAGTAGATATTTGACTAGTATTAATAGAAGAACAAGAAGAAAAAATAAGTAAAGGTAATAATAAAATCTTTTTTTTCATATTATTCCTCTAAACTCTTTATATAAGGTCCATCTTTGATTTCTTCGTTAGAGGCCTTTTTATTTTCTACACAAGGCATATTAGTTTCATTATCAAAAATAAGTTGATCTAAATATAAAACTCGATAAGATGGATTTTTTCCTTTTGTATTATATCCATGATATAACATCCATAAATTATCATTATCATCATTGATAACTGCACAATGTCCTGTTCCCATTGCACCAGATAAAGAAGGAACAACTACTGGATCACCTCTATTAGGTTTAAACATATCTCTTCCTTGACTATCTAAATATGGACCTTTAACATTTCTACTTCTACTTACCACAACTTTATAAGTTGAGTTGACGCCATTACAACAACTGCCAGTAGATAACAATAAATAATACCAACCATCTTTTTTAAAAATGAAAGTACCTTCATAATTAGTCATATCAAAAACTTCAAATCCCGCTAAAGCAACTTTATTTTCTTTTTGATATTCTAATCCATTTTTTAATTCTAAACCATCATTAGTAAGTTCAACTAAACTAATAAGTCCTCCATAAGAACCAAAAGCCATATAAACATTATTGTCATCGACAAAAACAAAAGGATCAATAGAATTTGTAACACCTATTTCATTAGAATTAAATAACTTGCCATAATGAGTCCAAGGTCCATATGGAGTTTGTGAAGTAGCTACTCCAATTCCTGGATTAGGATCACTAGCAATTGATAAAGAATAATAAAAATTCCAAGTATCGCCTATTTTAATAACAGTTGGTGCCCATACTCCTGCTCCTGATTCCCCCCAAGTAGGAACATAATCAGCAAAAACATCACTAACATAAGTCCAATCAATCATATTAGTAGATTTAAATGTTGGTCCTCTTTTAAATAATAAATTAGGAGTATATACCTCTGTTTGAGTGCAATACATATAATAAGTTCCATCATCATCTCTAACCACAAATGGATCAGCCATATAAGTTTCTTTTTTTTCATTATTTGCTAAAGGATAAGTTGGATTTGAATATTGATTATGATAGCTAACTCTTACTTCAGTTATTGGTAAAGAAGATGGTTGTACACTATTATTGCTAGTTGTATTTCCACATGAAAACAAAGAAAAAATTGCAATAGAACTTAATGTGATTTTTGAAAGTATCTTTTTATAAAAATCATCTTTCATAAAATTATTATCCTCCTGTAATCGCTTTCATTATAACATTACTATATCGTTATAGCAAGAGCCAAAATTAAATATTTTTTTGTTCTTATCTAAGCAATTACCACAATAATATATGTTATCGAATTCTTAAGTATTATTTTTTTATAAGCTACTTTAGCATAATCACAAACAATTTTATAATTTAATTCATCAACTAGTTTTTGTAATTTTATATACCATTCAATATTTTTAAAATCTTTTTCTTAATTATCACAATATAATGATATTGTTTTAATTAATTATCATTCATAAACTATCCCTTTGATAAAATAATTTTTTCTTATATACTTTATTTCACAAAAAAAAGAGCTGAAATGCAGTAATTTAAGTTTTTTAACTACATAATACAGCTCTTAATTTAAATAGTATATTAATAATAAGATCTTACTGGAGTAACAATTTGAACAATTGATTCATCATCTAATGAAGATACTTTAAATGCTGACATTTCACCAACAAATGATAAAACAACATCTTCACTTTGAGCAGCTTTAATTGCATCTATAACATAATTAACATTAAAGGAAATTTCAAATCTATCACCTGTATATCTAAAATCTTCAATTGTTTCAATAGCTGATCCAATTTGTTCAGATTTAGAAGAGATTTCTAATTTATCACTAGAAACTGCTAATTTAACAATATTTTCTCTTTCAATAGCAAGTAAAGAAACTCTTTCCATAGCAGCGACAAAATTATTTGAATTAACTTGTAAAACATAAGGATAGTTTGAAGGGAACATATTAGAAATTTTTGGGAAATCTCCAGAAATTAATCTTGAATAAATATTTGTATCTTTATAAGAGAAAACAGCTTTAGTTTCTGAAATAGTCATGACAACTTCACCATCTTCAACTAATTTTGAAACTTCAATTAAAGTTTTTACAGGAATGTTTGCTAAGAAATGAACATCTTGATTGATGTAATATGTTTTCTTTGCTAAACGATAGCTATCTGTTGCAACAAATTCAATTTCATTACCATTTCCTTTAGCGTTAATAGCTGTTAAAACTGGTCTAACTTCTTTAGTAGATGCTGCAAAAGCTGTTTGAGAAACAATTTTCTTTAAATCTTCTGCTAAGAAAACAATTTCTTCTCCTTGTTTTTCTAAATCTAAATCAGGATATTCGTATGCTCTAATAGAATTTAATTTGAACTCAGATTTATTATCAGAAATTCTAGCAATTACTTCATCAATAATTTCTAAAGTTACAATGTCTGATTCTAATTTCTTTACGATTTCAAGAAGGAATCTAGCAGAGATTAATGTTTCACCTTCTTCATAATCTGTAATTAAATTTTTTCCATTTTCTTCAATTGGACATGTTGAAGAAATAGTTAATTCTCCATTGCTACCTAAAACTTGTAATTCATTAGATTTCATGACAAGTTTGAAATTTAAATAAGCAGGTGTTGGTGACTTTGGAACAATCGCAATATTTACAATATTTAAGATTTTTAAGAAGCGTTGTCTATTGATTGTAAGTTTCATAATTTTTCTCCTTTTATATTTTTATTTTTATATATTTATATTTAATAATAATAAAGAATGTGGATAATGTGGATAAGTACTAATTACATTCTTTTTTATCAAAAATATTATATCATATATATGCTCATAAAACTATTTAATTAAGCTTTTTTTAAGGCTTTTTTGATATCATTTACTGCATTTGCAAGTTGCAAATTTGTCTTAATTTCTGTCCCCACTTTATCCACACCGGTAATAACAGTTGAATGGTCTCGATGGAAAATTTGGCCTATTTTTTTATAAGGTGAATTTAATAACAATCGGCATTCATACATTGCAATTCTTCTTGCTAGAGCAATTTGAGCATTTCTAACTGGTGAAAGAATTTGATCTGTTGATAAATGATAATAAGAAGCAACTTCATTAATAATATCTTCTTCAGTTATTACTCTTTTTTTATCAGATTTAGGAATCATGATGCTTAAAGCATCTTGAATATCACTAAGAGTCACTTTTTGGGAACTATTAATAGTGACAGTATGGAATAATAATCTATTTAAAGCTCCTTCAAGTTCACGAACATTTTTTGAAAAGGTTTCCGCTAAAAACAAAAGACCATCTTCATCATAATTACTCAATTTTAGACCTCTTGCAATGATTTTTCTTTTTAAAATTTCTAAAGCTGTTTCAGTATCTGGATTTTTTATAGAAACACATAATCCCATTATAAATCTAGAAACAAGTCGTTCTTCTAATCCTTTTAAATCACGTGGATGTCTATCTGAAGTTAAAACAATTTGCTTTCCTTTATTTACTAATTTAGTAAATATATTAAAAAATTGTTCACTAGTTTTTTCTTTATTTGATAAAAATTGAATATCATCAACAAGTAATAAATCTACTTTATCAAAATATGCATAGAAATTTTGTTGGTCTTGATAGCCTCTAACATAATTAACAAAGGCTTCTAGAAAAGTATCAGTAGAAATATACATGATATTTGCTTCAGGATGCTTCTCTTGATAATAATTTCCAATTGCATGTAGTAAATGAGTTTTTCCAAGCCCAGAATGAGAATAAATAAAAAGTGGATTATAAGTTAAAGAAGAATCATCACTAACAATTAAAGCGGCAGTCAAAGCCTCTTTATTACATTCACCTTGCACAAAATTATCGAAAGTATATTTTTTATTTAATTGACAATTTGGAAATAAATTAAATTCTTTTTTTACAGATTCAATGTCTACTTGAGCAGGTTGAATTTCAGCAACTTCGTTTGCAAGAACAAAATTTAAAGTATATTTAGTTTCTGTAATGTCATTAATAGCGCTTTTTAAAAGTTCACAATGATCATTTGAGGAAAAATACGCCTTAACTAAAGGAGAAGGAGTTAAAATATCCATTTTATTATTATCTAAATTAATAAGTTTTAAATCAGAATAAAAAATAGAAAAGGTATGTTGATCTTTTGAAAGATTTTTTTCAACATTGCTCAAAACTTTATTCCAAAGATTTTTTTGTTTGGTAATTGTTACTGGCATAGTTTTGCCTCCTGCATAGCATTAAAATAATAGCATAATTTTTTGTAAATGAAACAAATAAAAGTGGAAAAAATATTTATCCACAAAAAAAGATAAAAAAACAGCGAAAAAATAGGGATTTTTTTAGTTATCCACATTTTATAATGTTGATAAGTGGTGTTTATAACAAATGTGGATAAATTGATGTGGAAAATGTGGAAAATTTAAAACAAAAATTTAATAATTGTTTATAATTAATGCCTAAAAATAGGTATTTTATTAAATTTATCCACAAAATAAAATCATTATTAACATCTTAATTTTTATGTGGAAAAAATGTTAAAAATTGAAAATAAAGCAAAAAATAAATTGAATAAAATTATTAAAAAATTCATTTTTACATGTAAATACTATATTAATTAAAAAAATGCAAGTAAATTAATGAAAATTTATAATTTTTTTTGCTAAAAATTTTTTTATTTAAATTCCTGCTTTTCGTTGACTTATTATTTATATATATATATAATCATAACGTATGTTAGTATCTATCGGAGGTGTATCAAATGAAAAGAACGTATCAACCAAGTAAAAGAAAACACACATCCGTAAATGGTTTCCGTGCAAGAATGGCAACCCCAAACGGTCGTAAAGTGTTAGCAAGAAGAAGATTAAAAGGAAGAAAAGTCCTTTCTGCTTAATTCTTAATTACTTATTAAACCACTAGGGGAATCTCTAGTGGTTTTTAAAAAGTTGGAGAAATATGCTAAAAAAAGAAGAAAGAGTAAAATCTAAAGAAGACTTTCAATTAGTTATTTCTAAAAAAAATAAAAAGTTTTCTGATTATTTTATTATATATTCTTTAAAAAGAGAAGAATATAATTATCCTAGGTTTGGAATTTCTGCATCAAAAAAATTAGGTGATGCAGTTAAAAGAGTAAAGATACGTCGACAAGTTAGAGCGATGATACACCAAATAAAATCTAACTCTTATGTAAAACCGAAAGATTATGTGATTATTGTAAGAAATAAATTCTTAAATAATAATTATGAAACTAATTTACAAGCTTTAAAAAAGTTGATTATGGAGGACAACTGATGAAAAAAAATCTTTTCAAGGTTGGTTTATTATTCTTAGGAGCTTTAGTTTTAACTGGATGTACAAAATCATTCAGTACAGTTCAAGATAAAGCAAATATGATGATAGTATATGAGAATACTAAAGTCGATGATAAAACAACAATGGAAACAATAATATCAAGTGTTAAAGATAAAGGATATTATGTTCCAAGTGAAAATTATTTTAATTATGTTGAAGAAAAAATAGTAGACAATGTTAAAACAAATTATGCTTCTGCGACATTAAATGGAATTGCTTATAGTGATATTAGTAAAGAAAGTTTATTAACTGCAGGTGAAACAAGAACTAATTTTGTTAAATCTAATGAATATGCAATAATAAAATATGCTAAAGAGAAAACTAATTCATTAGATGATTTATGGTATAACTATGATTTATGGAGAAGTGAAGCTTTAAAAGATGGATTAACATTAGAAGATGTTGGTTCAAATTATTTCTTTAATGAAATGAAAACTTCATTTAATAATTATGCAAATACAATTACTGCAACTATTACACCAGTTGATGGAGTATTTGATGGATTAAAATTACAAGGTAAAGGATGGGGTTATACATTTACTAATGTAGGTCTTATAGAAGGTTTACTTGTTTGGCCAATTGCTGCTCTATTATATTATTTTGCAATGGCATTTTCTTCTTTAGGAGTTGGTGGTATTGTCTTATCTATTCTTCTTGTTACTATTATTGTTAGAGGACTATTATTGTTATTGACATTTAAACA
Source organism: Firmicutes bacterium CAG:449 (assembly GCA_000432895.1). Taxonomy (GTDB): domain Bacteria; phylum Bacillota_I; class Bacilli_A; order RFN20; family CAG-449; genus CAG-449. The sequence continues at coordinate 29,452 of FR889447.1, forward strand.
AACTGCTTCTCAACAAAAAATAACTGCTTTACAACCACAAATTGCAAAACTTCAAGAAAAGTATCCTCACGCTGATACAAATCAATATGAAAAGCAAGCAATGGCACAAGAACAAATGGAACTATATAAAAAGAATAATGTAAATCCATTTAGTATGTTTATTGTTTTATTAGTCCAATTTCCTGTATTTATTGCTGTTTGGGGAGCTATGTCAGGTTCGGCAGTTTTAAGAGAAGGGGAACTTTGGGGATTAAGATTATCCGCAAATACCGGAAGTTCAATTATTCATTGGACTGGAACACCTTCTGTTGTTGCATTAGTAATTTTTATTATAATGGCTATTGCTCAAGCTGTTAGTATGTTATTACCTCAATTTATACAAAAAAAGAAAACTGAAAAAGTGGCAAAATTAAATAAAAATCCTACTGCAGCAAAAACAAATAATCAAATGATGATTATGAATATTGTAATGTTAGTGATGATTATTTTCACAGGTACTCAATTACCAGTTGCTATGTCAATTTATTGGATTATTACTGCATTAATTTCACTTGTTCAATCGCTTGTTATGGCACATATTACAAATAGAAAAGCAAAAAATTATAAATAGAGGAGAAGAATATGCTTTATACAGGAAAAAATTTAGAAGAAGCTATTAAAATAGCAGCTGAAAAAGAATATTGTTCAGAAGAAGAAATAGATTATTTACTTGTTGAACAAAATGAAGAACAAACAACAATTGATGTTTATACAATAATGGATGTTATTGAATATGCTAAAAATTATGTTCACGATGGAATTGTTGCTTTAGGTTTTGAAAATAAAGTTACTCCTTCTTTAAATGATGGAATTATTAATTTAAAAATTGAATCAGATCGTAATTCAATTTTAATTGGCAAAAATGGTAAATCATTACAAGCTTTAAATGAATTAACAAAATTAGCAGTTAATAATAAATTTAAAAAGAGATTTAGAATTTTATTAGATATTAATGGATATAAACTTGAAAAATATTCAAAATTAGTTTCTATTGCTAGACATTTAGCTCACGAAGTTCAAAAAACAAAAACAGATGTTGTTCTTGATCCAATGCCAGCTGATGAAAGAAGAGCAATTCATAATGCTCTTGCAGGTATGCCTCATATTAAGACTGAATCAGAAGGATTTGGTAAAGATAGACAACTTCATATTAAATATGTTGATTAAGATGATTGAAAAATCATCTTTTTTCTTCCTTTGCAAAAATAATTTTTTTAAAAACGTTAGAAAATTGCCTAAAAATAGGCTATAATTATAATATAGAAATTTGCGGAGGATTTATGATTAAAATTGGACAAATCGTTGTTACTAAAAATTCAGGAGTATGTAAAATTATTACTGAAGAAGAAATGAATTTTGGAGCAGGAGTCAAAAAATATTATGTTTTACGTCCAGTTTTTGCTAAAGATCAATCATCAAAAGTTTATATTCCAGCAGATCAAAATGGATTATTACGTCCATTAATGAAAAAAGAAGAAATTTTAGATGTAATAGATAATATGCCAAAAATGGAAAAAATTTGGTTTAATGATCAAAAAGAAAGAAGAAGTAAATTTGATGAAATTTATCGTCGTGGCAATATTTATGAAATATGTCAATTAGTTAAATCGTTATATTTACATAATGAAGAGTTAAAATTATCTAAGCATACATTATCAATGTTAGATCGTGAATATTTAAACAAATTAAAAGAAGGTGTTTATCAAGAATTTTCTTTAGCTTTAGATATTCCTTATGAAGAAGTCGATAATTATATTGAAAAAAGAATAAGTTGTTAAAATTTTCTCATACTATTAGTATGAGATTTTTTAATTTTTTACAACAAAAAAGAAAAGAGAATATTTTAAAACCTTTTGATTTGGTTTATTTATATTTAATTGGCGGATTGATTGGAACTATATATGAAGAAATATTCTATTTAATTACTATTAATAAATTTGTTAATTCCAGTGGATCAGTTGTTTTACCATTTAATATGGTTTATGGGTTAGGAATTGTTTTAATTACTTTTTGCTTTTATCAAGTTAGTAATTGGCTATTAATATGGCTTTTTAGTGGAGTTTTATGTGGAATAGTAGAATATATTTCTTCTTTTTTATCTGAAAAAACAATGCATGTTATAAGTTGGGATTATAGTGATAAGATAATGAATTTAAATGGTCGAACAACAATTCCATTGATGGTTTTATGGGGACTTGCAGGAATGGTTATGATTGTTTTAATTGTTCCATTTCTTTTAAAGTTAATTCATAAAATACCAGACAAGGTTTATAATACTTTAGCTTTGATTTTTTTATTAATGATTATTTTTGATTTAGTGATTTCTTTTTTAGCGGTTTTTCGTTATTCACAAAGATATCATCAGCAAGATAGTAATAATGAAATAATGAAACTAATTGATAAATTGTTTGATGATAATTATATGAAAGAAAAATTTCCTAATTTAAAATTTATTTACTTTAAAATTAATGGACTTATATCTATATATAAAATAATTTAGTCATGGTATTATTTTCATGTAAGCGCTTTAATTATGGAGGATAATATGAAAAAAAGCATAAAAGTATTAAGTGGACTTTTACTTATGACAACTTTGTTTTCATGTGGAAATGAAAATAGTAGTTCCAATCTAATTAATACAAGTTCATTTAATACAAGTAAAACTACAAGTGAAAAACAATCTATATATGGATTAACTTTTATTGTTGGTACAGAAAAGAAAGAAACTTATAATAAAGAAATTGATTTAAATTCTATTGATAATGATATTATAAGATTAAAAGTAACTAAAGATGATGAAGAAGTAAATAATGAAGAAATAATTTATTCTGTTGATGGTGATCAAAATACTATTAAGTCAATAGATTTATCTACTAATTCTAATCATAATTATGCAACAGTTAATTTTAATGGTGTGGGAAATGTAACTATTACGTTTAGTCTTGCATTACATAATGAAGTTAGCAGTGTTTCAGTTACTTATAATGTTACACAAGGATTTTTAAATAAAACTATTATGCGTGGTGATATCAAAGAAGAGAATGGTGTAATTATTATTCCAAGTAAAGTTCAAGCTACCGCGGTTGCTGCTAAAGCTGATACAAAATGGGTGTTGTCTGCGATAATGGAAGTTCCTTTATATTCATCAAGTGAATCATTTGGTATGGAAGTGAATCATTTGGTATGGGGTCATTTATTGATGAAGGAAATATTGCTTTTTGGTCTGCTTTAAGAAATTCTAATAAAACAAAAGATGGAAAGTATGACATCTATGTTCGTGATTTTTTCTCAGGATGGGATACTCCTTCTTATGACAAGGAAGCTTGTTTAGAATATAAAAATCTTGATTTTCCTCTTGAAAATGAAAAAACTATTGTTGATTTTAAATTAATTAGAAATGGATTAAATTATTATTTTGAAATTAATGGTTATCATTATCAATATGAATCAAAAGAAGAAAAACCAACATATCCAGGCTTTTTCTCACAAAATCAAAGTGCAGAAATTAAAAATTATCAAGTAAATTATGATCAAAAATGTGTTGATGAAGCTATTGAAAAAGAATGGAATGATAATTCTAAATTAGATATTTTAAAATTTTTAGAAAAAGATTCCACTTCAATAAAAGCAGGTGAAAGTAGAAGTTTTAATGTTGTTAAGGCTCCTGAATATGCAAAAGAAAATTATGTCTTTGATGTTAATGAAGAATATAAAGATTTTGTTGTAATTGAAAATAATTTAATAAAAGTTAATGAAAATGCTCCTGAAGGATTATTAGAAGTAACTTTATCTTCTGAAAGTAAAAAAATTACAGATAAATATTCTATTCAAATTACAAAAGATGTGCAAATTACAGAAAATGATTATATTTTAGCAACAGGTGGATCATATTTATCTTCTTCAAATAGTATAGTTTTTCCAGAAGCTTTATTTGAAAATAATGGTATTGGTAATGAAACAAAATATGATTCTTCACCAACATATGGAGCAATCTTAAAACAAAAAGTATATGGATGTTCATTTACTTTAGAATTTGATGTTAATAATTATAATGGACATGGACAAGAAAAGAATAATTTATTAATTTCTTTAGGTGGTAGATTTAATCAATATTATTTTTCTTTTGGTAATGGGGTTGCAAATGTAAATGTATATACTCAATCTTTAAAACAAAATAGAACTAACGAAGGATCAAATATTATTGCAAATCAATTAAGTGGTTTAGATGGAAATAATCATCATGTTAGAATTCATTCAAATGAAGGAACTATTGAAATAACAATTGATAATAAAAAAGTAGTATTTTCTGAAGCAGTTCCATTAATGAATTTATCTTCTTTCTTCATGGAGTTACCTGTTAGAATAGCAACTAATAATGCATCCTGTGAAATAAATAATATTGTTACTACTAAAGGAGAAATATCAAATAAAAATGTTTACTCTCACAATTCTAATTATGCATATCAGCAAGATGGTAAGTATGTTATTTCAATGCTTACAAATAATGGATGGGATTATCGAGATAGATTAGATTTAAATGCTTGTACTTTTAAAGAATTTGGTAAATGCCAAGGAGCTTACATTGCAAAATTTAAAGCAACTTTAGAAGGGGCTGGATCTAGTTCAAAATTATGCATAAGAATAGGAGATGAACAAGAACAAGAGGCACAAATTTGTTTTGGCGAAAATAAAATTGAAAATGGTAGTTTTAAAAATTCGTCATCAATTAATATTTCAAAAAATGATACTGTTTATGTAACAATTTATAGAAATAACAATGGTAAAGCTAATATTGGTGTTGCAAAAAATGAAAATGATGAACCAACATATATTGCTAAAGAATTTGAAAATGTTTCTGATAATGGAATATGGTTATGGGCAAGAAATTCTAAAAATGAAACAACTAAAAAAGTGTATATTGAAAATATTGTGGTGGAAAATTTATGAAAAAAGAAATAATAGTTTTATCTTTACTAGTTATGATGGTTTCTTGTGGAGAACAAAATAGCACTATAGAAACGTCAAAAAATGATTATAATATTAAATTAAACCAAATAAATGAAGCAAGTATTCATACTGATTTGCAAAATGATTTTTTGCTTGTAGGAGCAGAAGGATTAAGTTCACTTGGAATAAATGGATCAACAGAAAATTCTAGACCTAATGCAATTACATTTTCTTGGGAATATGAATTACCTCAGGATGATAATTTATTTTTATTAAAAATTTCGGAAAATGAAGATTTAAGTGATTGTTGGGAATATGAAATTAATGATAATCACTATGACGTTTATAATTTAAAAGTTGGAACTAAATATTATTGGAATGTTTCTACTTTACAAAATAATTATTCAAGTGAAATATCTTCATTTATGACATCTTTAGATAATCCAAGAAATCTTTATATAGATGGTATAACAAATGTTAGAGATATTGGAGGATGGATGATTGATGAACATACTAGAGTTAGACAAGGTTTAGCGTATAGGTGTGGAAGATTAAATAAATCTTCTTCTGATACTTTAGAAGTAGAAATTACTGAAGAAGGTATCTCACAAATGAATGATTATCTTGGAATAAAATCAGAAATTGATTTACGATTAGTTAATAATAACGAAGTTGGAAAATATACTCAATCTGCTTTAGGTGAAGAAATTAATTATTATCAATGCCCAATGGGATATAATGGAAATTATTTAGAAAATAATAAATTAATGGTTAAAGAAGTATTTTCATTGTTAAGTGATAAGAATAATTACCCTCTTATTTATCATTGTAATATTGGAACTGATAGAACAGGATTAATAACATATATGCTTAATGGTTTATTAGGAGTTGATCAAGAAGATTTATTTATTGATTATGAGTTTTCTAATCTTGGTAAAATAGATGGTACAAGAAATAGAAATAGCCTTATATCTAATTATGTATATACATTAAATTTATCATCTGGTAACACTCTTTCTGAAAAGATTGCAAACTATTTATTGAACATTGGAATTAATCAAATTCAAATAGATACAATTATAGATTTATTTACTGAAAAAATTTAATAATATATTTTCTCTTAAGAGGTAATATTGAAAAAAGAATGTATTTGTTGTACATTGTAATTAAATAAAATTTAATTAAGAGGCAATTATGAAACTAAATGTTAATTTAAAAGATAAATCATATGAAGTAATTGTTGAAAGAGGAATTATAAAAAATATTACACCTTATGTAGACATTGAAAAAAAGTTTTTAATTGTTAGTGATGATAGAATTCCTAATGTTTATATTAACACCATAAAAAAACAATTAAAGAAAGTTGATGTTTTTATTTTTCCACATGGTGAAAATAATAAATCTTTAAAAAATTATCAATTAGTTATTGATAAATTAATTCAAGGTGATTATTCTCGAAAAGATTATATAATCGCTCTTGGTGGTGGGGTAGTTACCGATTTAGCGGGTTTTGTTGCATCTACATATAAAAGAGGCATGAATTTAATTAATATTCCAACGACAACTTTAGCAATGGTTGATGCATCTGTTGGTGGAAAAGTCGCTTTGAATTTTGATAAATTAAAAAATGTAATAGGATCATTTTATCATCCTAACTGTATTTTAATTGATATTGATACTTTAGAAACTTTGCCAAAAAGACATTATATTAATGGAGTAATTGAAGCTTTAAAAACAGGAATGATTGGTGATAAAGAATTATATAATATTTTCTTTAATGGTGATTATAGAGATCATATAGAGGAAATTATTTATCGTTCTTTACAATATAAAATTAAAATTGTTGAACAAGATGAAAAAGAAGAAAATATCAGAAAAGTTTTAAATTTCGGACATACTTTTGGTCATGCTTATGAAACATATTTTTTAATGAAAAATTATCTTCATGGAGAAGCAGTGGCTTTAGGAATTGTTACTATCAGTAAAGATAAACCATATTTAGAAGATATAAAAAAAATATTTACTAAATGGGGAATTAAATTAAATATTAATGTTGAAAAAGATAAAATAATTAATATCATTAGAAATGATAAAAAATGCGATGATGATATAGTTGATTTAATTATTGTTGATGAAATTGGTAAAAGTAAAATTGTTCCAACCAAAATAGAAGATTTATCGAGGTATTTATGAGTTTTGGTGAAGAAGTAAAAATAAGTTTATTTGGTGAATCACATTCTTATTGTGTAGGAATGTTAATTGAAGGACTTAAAAGCGGAATATATTTAGATATAAATTATTTAGAAGAAAAATTAAAAAAGAGAAAAACACATGATAAATTATCTACTTCTAGGAATGAAGAAGATAAAATTGATTTTTTAAGTGGAGTTTTTAATAATTATACTGATGGTAGTCCTCTTGTTTTTATTATTAAAAATAAAGATGTCAAAAGTGAAGATTATATTAAAGGGAATATAAGACCATCTCACGCAGATTATACTTATTATGAAAAATATCATCATTATAATGATTATCGCGGTGGAGGATATTCTTCTGGAAGATTAACCGCGCCTATTATTGTTTTAGGAGCGATTATAGAAAGTATTTTACCTAATATTAAGGTTACTTCTCGAATTTATCAAATTGGTGATGTTTTTGATGATGAAGAAGTTGATATTAATTTGTTAGAGGGGTTATTTGCAACTTCTAATAAAGAAAAATCTATTTTAATGCAAAAAGAAATTGAAAAAGCAAAATTAGATAATGATTCTCTTGGTGGAATTGTTGAAACTTTTGTTCAAGGAGTTCCCATTGGTTTAGGTGAACCTTTTTTTGATAGTTTAGAAAGTATGATTTCACATGCTTTATTTTCTATTGGAGGAGTTAAAGGAGTTCTTTTTGGTGATGGAATTAAATTTGCTTCCTCTAGAGGTAGTGAAGTAAATGATCAAATGTCATATATAGATGGAAAAGTTACTTATTTAACTAATCATAATGGAGGGATCAATGGGGGTATTTCTAATGGCCAAGTGATTAGTTTTAAAACTATTATTAAACCAACTTCATCTATTTCTAAAACAATGAAAACAATTAATGTTCAAGATCAAAGTAATATTGAATTAAATTTAAAAGGTCGACATGATAGTTGTTTAGTTCATCGTATAAAACCAGTTATTGATGCGTTAACATATTATGTAATTTATGAAATGATGTTAAGAGGAAAAAAATGGAATACGGATTGATTGGAAAAGTATTAGTTCATTCTTATTCACAATATATTCATACTTTACTAACACAAAAAGAATATGTTTTAAAATCTTTAGATGAAAATGAATTTATAAATTTTATGAAAAATAAAGATTTTAAAGGAATTAATGTTACTATTCCTTATAAAGAAAAAGTTATTCCTTACTTAGATGAAATTGATGAAAAAGCTTCTTTAATAGGGGCCGTTAATACTATTATTAATCAAAATAATCATTTAAAAGGCTATAATACTGATTATTATGGTTTTATCAAGATGATAAAAAGACATAACATCAATTTTGAAAATAAAAAAGTTTTGATTTTAGGTTCTGGAGGAACTTCAAAAACTATTAAACAAGCTTTAATTGATTTATCCGCTAAAGAAATATATATTGTTTCAAGAACGAAAAAGAAGAATGTTATTACTTACCAAGAATTAGATAATTATTTTGATATAGATTGTATTATTAATACTACACCATATGGAATGTATCCAAATTATGAAAAAGATACTTTAATAGATGTAAAAAAATTTCCGTATTTAAGTTTATGTATTGATATAATTTATAATCCATATAAAACAAATTTTTTATTAGAAGCAAAAAAAAGAAATATTAAAATTATTTCAGGACTAGAAATGCTTGTTGAACAAGCAATTTTAGCAAGTGAATTATTTTTTAATGTTAAATATAGTGAAATTGTGTATAAAAATATTTTTCATCAAACAATGTTAAAATATAATAATATTGTTTTAATTGGAATGCCTGCTTCTGGAAAAACTACAGCTTCAAGAATATTATCAAAAAAATTAAAAATGGAATATCTTGATTTAGATGAAGAATTTGAAAAAATTAATAATGTTTCAATTAAAGAGTATTTTGAAAAATATTCAGAAAGTGCTTTTAGAGAGCAAGAAAATCAAATAGTAAAAAGTATAAAAGATGTTCGAGGAAAAATAATTTCTACTGGGGGAGGAACTTTCTTAAACGAAGAAAATGCAGAAATTTTATCAAGAAATGGAATTGTTATATTTTTAAATAGAGATTTATATTCAATAAAAAAAATAAAGTCTTTAAAGAAAACTAGACCTTTACTTACTGATAATAATGCTTTACAAGATTTATATGAAAAAAGAATAGAAATATATAAAAAATATGCAGATAAAGAAATTTATTGTAAAGGAACAAAACTTAATACAATTAATTTAATTTTGGAGAGTTTAAGATGAAGATAATGATTATCAATGGACCAAATATTAATATGCTTGGTATTCGAGAAACAAATTTATATGGAATTACTTTTTATCATGATTTAGAAAAGAAAATAAAAATCTGGGCTAAAGAAAATAATCTTAAAGTTGAAATTCATCAATCCAATTATGAAGGAAAAATCATTGATTTAATACAAAAGGCTTATTTTAAAAAATTTAATGGTATAATATTAAATGCTGGGGGTTATACACATACCTCAATTTCAATTTTAGATGCCTTAAAATCAACAAATATTCCTTGTATAGAGGTTCATTTAACTGATATAGAAAAAAGGGAAGAATATAGAAAGCGTTCATATATTTCTGAATATGCATTTAAGGTTATCAAAGGTCTTGGTATAGAAGGTTATCACCAAGCGTTAGTTAGTTTTAAGGAGAATGAAATATGATTCTAATTATAAAAAATGAAGCCACAGAAAAAAGTATTATTGAATTACAAGATTATTTGGCAGATAACAATTTCTTTTATGAAATTATTCAAGGTAATAATACAAAAGTAATGACAGTTATTGGTGATACTTCTTTACTTGATGATAATATTGTTCGTTCGTTTGATTGTGTTGATGATGTTAAAAGAATTACTCCTGCTTATAAAAAAGTAAGTAGAAAATATCATCCAGAAGATACGATTGTTGAGGTTAATGGAATTAAAATAGGTGGAAAAGAAAATGTTGTTTTAATTGCTGGACCATGTTCAATTGAAGGAGAACAATCAACTTTATATATTGCTGAAAATGTTCAAAAGATTGGAGCTAAAATTTTTAGAGGTGGAGCTTATAAAGGAAGAACTTCACCATATTCATTCCAAGGCTTAAAACAAGAAGGTTTAAAAGATTTACAAAAAGTAAAAACTTATTTTAATATGCCAGTAGTTTCAGAAATTTTATCTATTGAACAAATTCCTGAATTTGTTGAAAAAGTAGATATTATTCAAGTTGGTGCAAGAAATATGCAAAATTATGAATTATTAAAAGCTTTAGGTAAAATAAATAAACCAATTTTATTAAAAAGAGGAATGTCTGCGACAATTGAAGAATTATTAATGGCAGCAGAATATATTGTTAATGGTGGTAATAAGAATGTTATTCTTTGTGAAAGAGGAATTAGAACATTTGAAAAAGCATTTAGAAATACTTTAGATTTAGCTTCTGTTCCTTATTTAAAGAAAATAACTCATTTACCAATTATTGTTGATCCTTCTCATGGAACTGGAAGAAGAGAATTAGTTGAACCTATGACGCTTGCAGCGATTGCTTGTGGAGCAGATGGAGTAATGATGGAAGTTCATAATAATCCTCAATGTGCTTTCTCTGATGGAGCACAATGCATTGATTTTGAAGAATTTGCTCAAATTGTCAAAAAATCTAAATTAATTGCTAAGGCTATTGGAAGGGATATTTATTAATGAATATCCCTTCTTTTGTTCCTTGTGGAAAAGTTAGTTTGCCTTCTTCAAAAAGTTATTTTCATCGTTATTTAATTTCTTTTTTTATTGCTAATAAGAAATCATCTTTAACTTATTATTCAATGTGTGAGGATGTTTATTTAACATTAAAAGCTTTAGAAAAATTAGGTGGTGAATTTTTAATTGAAGAAAATAAAATTACTTTTTTTAAAAGGAAAAGTGCACCTAATTATGTTGAATTTGATGTTAAAGAAAGTGCTTCTACTTTAAGATTTTTATTTTTTATTAGTTGCTATTTATCTTCTCATATTAAAATAAATGGAAGTAAGTCTTTATTTAAAAGAGGAATTAAACCAATTGAAGAATTTTTAAAAAATCAAAACATTAAATATAATTTACAAGATACTTATTTAGAAGTTTTTGGAAAAATAAAAGTCGATAATTTTATTTTAAATGAGAACATTTCTAGCCAATATATTACAGGTTATTTATTTTTATTAGGAATAAGTAAAGAAGATAAATATATTAAATATCCTGTAAATATGGAATCTTTTTCTTATGTAGAAATGAGTTTAAAATCTTTAGAAGATATTGGAGTTAGTTTTATTAACGAAGATAATCTTATAAAATTAAATAAAATTAATTATTGCTCTAATGATATTGTGCTTGAACAAGATTATTCTTCTTTAGCAAATTTTGCTGTTTTAGGAGCTTTAAAAGGGAAAGTTATTTTTGAAAATTTAAATTTAACTTCTTTACAAGGTGATAAAAAAATTCTAGAAATATTGATGGATGGAAGAGCAAAAATTGATTTTTTTCAAAATGAAGTGAGTTTCAATTCTTCAATTATTAAAGGCCAAACAATTTCTTTAAAAGATTGTATAGATTTAGGACCAATACTTTTTGTTTTAGCTTCTTATAGTTATGGTAAAACTACATTTATTAATTTTTCTAGATTAATATATAAAGAAAGTAATCGTTTAAAATGTATGTTTGATGAATTAAAAAAAACAAATGTTGATATTAATATTGTTAATGATGAAGTAATTATTAATGGTAAAGCCTCTTATGAAGGAGGTTATCATTTTTCTAGTCATAATGATCATCGAATTTGTATGGCATTAACAATTTTTAGTGTTTTAAGTAAAGGAAATTGTATAATAGATGGTGAAGAATGTGTAAAGAAATCATATCCACATTTTTTTGAAGATTTATTTTCGTTAAGGAGTCAAAATGAAAACAATTGTTAGTTTAATTACTCCTCCATTAAATGCAGCAGTCGCCGTTATTAGAATGTCAGGAGATGAAGCAAAAACTATTGCTCAAGAAATTTTTTCACGACCAATAGAAAAACCTAATCATGTTTATTATGGAAATATTATTGATGGTAAAGAAATTGTTGATCAAGTTTTATTAACTTATTTTGCTTCACCAAAATCTTTTACAGGTGAAGATGTTGTGGAAATTTCTACTCATGGATCAATGCTAATTGCTAATCAAGTAATTGAATTAATTATTTCTAAAGGTGCTAGACTTGCTGAAAGAGGAGAATTTTCTTCTCGAGCGTATTATAATAATAAAATTGATTTAGTCCAAGCAGAAGCTATTTTATCTACAATAGAGGCTAATACTTTAGAAGCAAAAAAATTAGCATTATATTCTTTAAATGGAGAAACCTCATCTTTAATAAAACCATTAATTGATAATTTGGCTTCTTTATTAAGTAATATTGAAGTAAATATTGATTATCCAGAGTATTTAGATATTGAAGAGGTCACTTATTCTAGAATCAAAAAAGAATGTTTAGAGATGGTTAATGAATTAGATAAATTATTATCTCAATCAAAAAAATCTCAATATTTTATGCATGGGATTAATGTTTGTTTAGTTGGCTTACCAAATACAGGAAAATCATCTTTATTAAATGCTTTTTTAAATCAAGAAAAAGCAATTGTAACTAATGTTCCAGGAACCACTAGAGATATAGTGGAAGGAAATATTAATTTGGATGGATTACCTTTACATTTACTTGATACCGCGGGAATTAGAAAAGCTGATAATGTTGTTGAACAAATTGGTATTAGTAAATCTCAAGAAAGTATTAAAAATGCTGATTTAGTAATTATGGTTTTAGATGCAACAAGACAAATTAATGATGAAGAAAAAGAAATACTTAACTCTATTAAAGATAAAAACTATATTTTAGTTTATAACAAGAAAGATTTAATAGATAAAGTTGATGATGATAAAATCTATATTTCCGCTTTAAATAAAGATATTAGTTCTTTAAAAAAGAAAATCTTATCTTTATTTAATTTATCAAGTAGTGATTTAACGCCTTCTTTATGTACATCTAGACAAGTTGGTTTATTACAAAAAGCTAAAAATAGTTTATTAAAAGCTCAAGAAGATGCTTCAAATAATGTTCCTATTGATTTAGTAAGTGTATCTATTAAAGAAAGTTATGATAGTTTAAAAGAAATCTTAGGAATGAATGTTAATATTGATTTATCAGAAGAGATTTTTTCTCGTTTTTGTGTGGGGAAATAAAGATGATTTTTGATACACATTGCCATCTTTACGATGATCCTTTTACGGATTTAAAAGATGTTATAAAAAGAGCACAAGATAATAAAGTTGAATTAATGTTAATTCCAAGTGATAATATTATAAATTCAAAAAAAAGTATTGATTTAGCAAGTAAATATTCTTTTATTTATTCTGCAATAGGAATTTTTCCTGGTGAAGTAGATAATTTAGATCTTTCTTGCTTAGAAGAAATAGAAAAACTCGCTCAAAATAAAAAAGTTAAAGCAATTGGTGAAATTGGTTTAGATTATCATTATTATCAAGATAATAAAGAAAAACAAAAAATATTTTTCATTAAACAAATTGAATTAGCTAATAAATTACATTTACCAATTATTGTTCATTCTCGTGATGCTTGTGAAGATACATTAGCTGTTTTAGATGAAAATAAACCATTATATGGATGTGTATTTCATTGTTTTTCATATTCAGTGGAAGTAATGAAAATCTTAATGAAAAGAGGCTATTATATTGGTTTAGATGGACCAGTTACTTATAAAAATGCCTCCACGCCTAAACAAGTAGCTAAAGAAGTTGATATAAATAGATTGCTAGTAGAAACTGATTCACCTTATTTAACACCTACTCCTCATCGTGGAGAAAGAAATGAACCTGCTAGAATTATTTATACTATTCAAGAAATTGCTTTATTAAGAAATATGTTTTACGATGATGTTTGTAAAATAACTTATGAAAATGGTAGGGAATTTTTCTCTATATGAAACCAGTAATTGTAGTAGAAGGGAAAACTGATGTACAAAGACTTGAAAATCTAGTAGATGCCGATTTTGTTATTTGTAATGGATCAGCTATTGATGAAGAAACAATTGCTTATATTGATGAATTATCAAAGATTAGGAAAGTTATTATTTTTACTGATCCAGATTATCCTGGTACGCAAATAAGAAATAAAATTGCTAGTAAAGTTAAAAACGTATATCATGCTTATGTAGATAGAAATAAAGCAAGTAATGGAAAAAAATTAGGAATTGCAGAAACTGAAAAAGAAGAGATTTTAAACGCTCTTAGTAATTATGTTTTTTATAATCAAGAAAAGAATAATCAAATTACTATGAATGATTTTTATTCACTAGGTTTAGCAGGTAGTGAAAATTCTTCTTTGCAAAGAGAAAAAATATCAAAAAAATTTTCTTTAGGATATAACAATAGTAAATCATTATTAAAAAAAATAAATATGTTAAATATCTCATTAGAACAATTAAAGGAGGCTTTAAATGATTAGTAGTAAAGAATATGTTATTAAAACTATGGTTAGTTTACTAGCTAATCCTAAAAAAAAGTTTTCACAGAATTTTTTGATTGATTATCAAACAGTTATTAAAACAGTTGATGCTTTAAATGGAAAAAGTAAAACTATTATTGAAATAGGTCCAGGGTTAGGAGCGCTTAGCGAAGAAATAGTAAATAGAAATTATCTTTTATATGCTTATGAAATAGATCAAACAATGGTTAATCATTTAGAAAGTTTTTTCAAAAATAAGAATAATTTTCATGTTATACAAGGTGATTTTTTAAAACAAGATTTAAAATATGATGAATTAATTAGTGTTGTTTCTAATATTCCTTATAGTTTAACTACTCCAATTATTGAAAAAGTAATTTTATTACCTTTACAAATTGAAAGTTTTGTTTTTATGGTTCAAAAAGAAGCTGGACTTAGAATAATGGCAAAAAAAGGTAGTAAAGATTATTCTCCTTTATCAATATTTTTATCATATCTAGGAAAAATGGAAGTGGTTAATAAGGTTTCTAGAGATAAATTTCTTCCTTCACCCAATGTTGATTCGATTGTTTTAAAATTAACTTTTAATAAAAATAGAGATTATCAAAAAGAAAAAAAATTATATCAATTATTAAATAATTCTTTTCGCATGAGAAGAAAAACTTTATATAACAATTTACATAATATTGAAAATATTAAAGAGATTCTTTTTAGATGTAATATAAAAGAAAATGCTCGTCCAGAAGAATTAGAATTAAATGATTATTTAAAAATATTAGAGTTAATTTAATATTATATGTATAAAAATTCTTTTTTGAGCCAAATTATTATTGAGGTGAAAAAAGAGAATGAAAAACTTTTTTAAAAATATCAAAAATTGGAATGCTTCTTTAAAATTAGGAACGGCAATTACTTTAGGTGGAATAATTATTGTAGGATCAAGTTTGATTTATGCATCTAATCAACCAACAAGTGAACCGCCAATTACTTATGTAACAACTTCAAATGATAATACAACAACAAGTGTTAATCCTCCAGTAGATGAAAAGGTCGAAGAAATAATAAGACCATATACAGTAAAATGTAATATCGATCATTATTTTTATGAAGAAACTGCAAGTAGTGAAATTAAGGCAAAATCAATAGTTTCTATTCCAGGAACAAAAAGAACATATATGCTTTCTGAAGGTTGTGACTACAGTTATGATGGTAAAGACTTCGATGTTGTAGCTTCAATTTCAGGGACTATTACAGATAAAATTAATGATGCTAGTTTTGGGAATATTGTTATTTTAACTCATGAAAATGGAATTAAATTTATTTATGCTTCTCTTGATGAAGTGGTGGTAAATAAAGGTCAAAAAGTTTCTCAAGGAGATAAAATTGCTAAAGCTGGAACGTCTTTGTATACTGAAAAATTAGGAAAATCATTGCATTTTGAAATTGTAAAAGGTGATGTTAATTTAAATCCAGAAAAATTATATTCTACATCAATAGAAAAAATTTAATTAAAATTAAAAAAATACTCTAATTAAAATATATAGGAGTATTTTTTTATGGCAAAATGTGAAATATGTTTAGCAGAAGATGATAAATATTTTGCTTTTAATAATGGAAAAATTTATTGTCGTAGATGTATTACTTTTAAAGGAGAAAAAGCTAAAATAAACAATTCTTCTAATAATGAAGTTATATTAGATTTAAAATATAATTTGTCTAAAAAGCAAGAAGAAATATCTTCAAATGTTTTAAAAGCATTTATTAATCATCAAAATGTTTTAATAAATGCAGTATGTGGTTCAGGTAAAACCGAATTAGTATATAAAACAATTGAATATTGTTTAAAACATAAATTACAAGTTGGATTTGCTATTCCTAGAAAAGATGTTGTTATTGATTTATTTCCTCGTTTAAAAGATGCTTTTCCTCATCAAAAGGTTATTTCTATTTATGGAGGTCATACTAATAATTTATCTGGAGATATTATTATTTTAACCACTCATCAACTTTATCGTTTTGAAAATTATTTTGATTTATTAATTCTTGATGAAGTAGATGCGTTTCCTTTTTATAATAACCAATTATTAAACACTATGTTTAAAAAGAGTGTTAAAGGTAATTATATTATGATGTCTGCGACTTCTTTAGATAATATTAAAGAGGAGATTATTAAACAAAATGGATTGATCTTTACTTTAAATAAAAGATACCATAATCATCCTTTACCTGTACCAACTATTAAAGAATTTTTTATTGGTAAAAATATATATTTAATTTATAAATTAAACAAGTTTTTAAAATGTAATAAACCAACTTTAATTTTTGTTCCGACCATTAAAATTTGTGAAAGATTATATATATTTTTAGAGGTGTTTTTTAAAAATGGAGAGTGTGTCCACTCTCAAAAGAAAAATAGAGAAGAAATAATTGAAAATTTTAAGAAAAATAAGGTATTATTTTTAGTAACAACTTCAATTTTAGAAAGAGGTGTTACTATTAAAAACTTGCAAGTTATAGTTTATAATGCCGATAATTACCTTTTTGATAGTAAAGCATTAATCCAGATGGCAGGAAGAGTAGGAAGAAAAATAGATGCTTATGATGGAGAGGTGGTGTTTTTAGGTGGATATAATTCAACTTCAATGCAAGAAGCTAAAAGAAAAATTTTACAAGCCAATAAATAGCTTTTGTTTAATTTGTTTTAATAAAATTGATCCTTTAATGAAATTATTAAATATTAACATTTGCTTTGATTGTTTAACTAAAATGAAACCATCGATTAAAAAAATTCAATTAGATGATCTTTCTGGAATTGGAATATATCCATACCAAGATACAATTAAAGATTTGCTATATCAATTTAAAGGTTGCTATGATATAGCACTTAAAGATGCTTTTATTAATCATTATGCTTTTTTATTTAGAATAATATTTTTTAATTATGTAATAGTATTTGTTCCTTCTTATGAAGAAAAAGATAAGATAAGAGGATTTAATCATGTTGAGGAAATGTTTAAATGCTTAAAAATAAAAACTTGCAAATGTTTAATTAAAACTAAAGATGTAAAACAATCATCAAAAAATAAAGTTAATCGTTTAGAAATTAAACAATATTTTAGTTTAAATAATAATGCATATACTTTAAAAGATAAGAATATCTTACTAGTGGATGATGTATTAACAACTGGATCCACTCTATTAGCGTGCTATGAATTATTAAAAACAATAAAACCAAAGAAAATAAAATTTTTAGTTATGTCATATTCATGTCGAAAAACATTGAACTTTGATGATGAAAAAAATAAGCATACTTAACTAAATGAGTTATAATAAAAGAGTATTAAATGCAGGAAAGAGGTGTAAACATGGTAGGAAAAGTAAAATGGTTTAATGCAGAAAAAGGATATGGTTTCATTAATCGTGGCGAAGGTGAAGATATTTTTGTTCATTATTCACAAATTATGGAAGAAGGTTATCGTTCTTTGAATGAAGGACAACAAGTTCAATTTGATTTAGCCCAAACAGAACGTGGACTTCAAGCAAAAAAAGTTTATAAAATAGGTGTTTAAGTAAAAAAGCCATCTCTAATATGAGGTGGTTTTAATTTCTTCAAGTGATTTATTAATATTTGAAAAATATAAAATGTCTTCAATTAATGAGTCTATTTCTTCTTCTTTTAAATAATTTATAGAAATTCTTTTTACAGAAGAACATTTAAATGATAAAAATTTATTTACTTTGTAATAATTATTACCTTTTGAATCAATATTTTTTTCTTCGATAAATATATCTTTAATTTCTTTATATTTGATATTGATATAATATTGAATTTTTTTGTTTTGAGGAAGTTCATCATTATTAACGATAATTTCTTCTTGAGTTAAAGTTAATTTATATTTTATTTTTTTTAATAAATCGAAAATAAAAAAACTTGCACATAAAATAAATGTAAATAAATATATTATGTTATAGATAATACCTAAAATTACTCCTGCTATTGTTAAAATTGAAAATGATATAGCTTCAATAATAATTATATTGATGGTGTTTTTTCCATATAGTAAATAAACTTTATTTTTTTTCATAACTTTTATCCTTTATTTAAAGAATAGAGAATCGAAAAAGAAAAATAAATAATATCTTTTTAATTTATTAAAAATCATATAATATATATTATATGGAAAAAATAGTTAAGTACCCTTTAGATGAAAAATATCTTGTCGCGGTTTCTGGTGGACCAGATTCAATGGCGCTTCTTGATTTACTTATTAAAAGTAAATACTCTATAGTAGTTTGTTTTGTAAACTATCATCACCGTAGTAATTCAAATGACGAAGAAAAGATGGTTAAAGCATTTTGTAAAAAAAATAATGTTACTTGTGAAATGTTAAACGCTCACTATAAAATTGATTATGGCAACTTTGAAAACTGGGCTAGAGTTGTTAGATATGATTTTTTTGCTAAAATTGGAAAAAAATATAAAATTAATCAATGCTTTGTTGGACATCATCAAGATGATTTACTAGAAACATATTTACTACAAAAACAAAGAGGATATGTTAGTTATTATGGACTTCAAGAACAAACTAATATCAAAGAAATATTTATTATTAGACCTTTATTAAAATATACAAAAAACGAATTGGAAGAATATTGTAAACAAAATAAAATCCCTTATTCTTTTGATTACACAAATAATGATGTTAATTTAAGTAGAAACAAGATAAGATTAGAAGTTTTAAGTAAATATTCTTCTAAAAAGAAACTTGCTTTATTAAAAGAAATTGAAGAAGAAAATAAAAAGATAAGTACTATAAATAAAAAAATTAATCGTATATTATGTGATACTATTTCCTTAACTGAATTTAATAAATTAAATGAAGAAGAAAAAGATCGCTTACTATATGCATATATTGCTCAATTTATTAATATAAATTTATCAAAGGCTCGTTTGTTAGATATAAAAAAACAAATATCTTCTTTAGATGGAAATAAAGATATTCATTTAAATGAGGACTATTCTTTAATAAAAGAGTATAGTAGTTTAAAATTAGTTAAAAATGATATGTATAAATATTATGTAGTCGTCGAAAAACCGATGATTATTGAGAATAAATATATTTATTTTGATTTAATCTCTGATCCAAGTACATTTTATATTAAAAAAGATAGTTATCCTTTGATAATAAGAAATGTTGAAAAAGATAGGAAAATTAAAATTGGTTCAATTAATAAAAGTGTTTCTAGATTATTAATTGATGAAAAAGTTCCATATTTAAAAAGATTATATTGGCCTGAGATTGTAAATAATAAAGGTGAGATTATCTTTGTTCCCCGTAAGAGCCAAGATGAAAAAAAACTCTATATTGTTAAAGACAAAATAAGTATGATATAATATTTCTCACTTAAATTTATATTATTAATAATGTTATTAGGAGGCTAGTTAATGAAACAAAACAAAAAAAATGGTAATTTCTTTTCGTTTATGCTACCTTACTTATTAATTATTGGTGTTATTGTTGCTTTACTTGTTTCTTTTGGTGGATTTAATAGAGCAAAAGAAGGTGAAATTAATAGCACTAATATTTTGATGGCTTTTAATGAAGAAGATACTAAAGATTCTAATTTTAAAGAAGAAAAATTAGAAAAATCAGCTTTGTATACTTATAATATTATTGCTTTAAATGTCACCATTAAAACTACACCAGATATTATGATTTTATCTGGACAATATGAAAAAGAAGGAAAATATTATTCTTTTGGTGTAAATAATTTAAGTTGCAGTGCTTATAATTACGCATTAAATTATATTTTAGAAAATCGTTTAAATGATCCAAATAATCTAGATAGTGGAAAATTTTATACAGATAAAATTCTAAATAGAATTGACCCTTATGAAAGTAATTTCTGGACAGATTATTTCCCAAGTATATTAATGTCAGGAATAGGGATTGTCTTAGTTATTTTCTTATTTTCAAGAATGAGTAATTCAATTTCTAAATCTAACAATTCAGCTTTAGATTTTAATCGTTCAAGAGCAAGAAGAGAAGATGCTTCTGGAGTTAAATTTGATGATGTAGCTGGATGTGATGAATGTAAAGCTGAAATGGTTGAATTAGTTGATTATCTAAGAAAACCTGAAAAATATTCTAAATTTGGAGCTAAACTTCCAAAAGGTGTTCTTTTAGTTGGGCCACCAGGAACAGGTAAAACTTTGCTTGCCAAAGCTGTTGCTGGTGAAGCAAAAGTTCCTTTCTATTCTATTTCAGGATCAGACTTTGTTGAAATGTTCGTTGGTGTTGGTGCTGGTAGAGTTAGAGATATGTTC
Source organism: Firmicutes bacterium CAG:449 (assembly GCA_000432895.1). Taxonomy (GTDB): domain Bacteria; phylum Bacillota_I; class Bacilli_A; order RFN20; family CAG-449; genus CAG-449. Next base: position 50,519 of record FR889447.1, read on the forward strand.
AAAAAAGCAAAACAAACTGCACCATGTTTAATCTTTATTGATGAAATTGATGCTGTTGGTCGTCAAAGAGGAACAGGTATGGGGGGAGGAAATGATGAAAGAGAACAAACCCTTAACCAATTACTTGTTGAAATGGATGGCTTTGCTGATAATGCTGGTATTATTGTTATTGCGGCAACAAATAGAGATGATGTTCTTGATCCAGCTTTATTAAGAGCAGGACGTTTTGATAGAAAGATTACAGTTGATTTACCTGATAGAGAAGGTAGAGAAGCAATCTTAAAAGTTCATGCAAGAAACAAAATTATTGACCCAAGTGTTGATTTTAACGCTATTGCAAAAAGAACTGTTGGTTTCTCAGGTGCGGATTTAGCTAATATTCTTAATGAAGCAGCAATTCTTGCAGTTAGAGAAAATAAAGATAAAGTAACTGTTAGAGAAATTGATGAAGCTATTGATAGAAGAATTTCAGGACCAGCCAAATCATCTAAATCACTTTCTGATAGAGAAAAAGCAATGGTTGCTTTTCACGAAGCTGGACATGCAATTATTGGTATGAAAGTTCCTCATTCAGATAAAGTTCAAAAAGTTACTATTATTCCAAGAGGTAGAACTGGTGGTCATGTCTTGATGACTCCAGAAGAAGATCGCTTCTTAATGACTAAAGCTGAACTTGAAGCGCGTATTATTGGTTATTTAGGTGGAAGAGCTTCTGAAGAAGTTTTCTTTGATGATGTTTCTACTGGTGCATCTAACGATATTGAAGTAGCTACTAGAATTGCAAGAGCAATGGTTACTCAATATGGTATGTCTGATTTAGGTCCTATTCAATATGAATCCGATCAAGGTTCTGTATTCTTAGGAAGAGATTATACTTCCGCACAAAAGAATTTCTCTTCACAAGTAGCTAATGAAATTGATGCTGCAGTAAGAAATATTGTTGAATATGCTCATCAACAAGCATTAGAAACAATTAAAACATATCGTAATAAAGTTACTTTAATTGCTAATGTTTTAATGGAAAAAGAAACAATTACTGCTGAAGAAATTGCTTACTTAATGGATCATGATGAACTTCCAAAAGAAAACGAACAAACAGAAGAAGATAATTCATCTAAAGAAGAAAAATAAATTTATAGAGATAACGGAAACGTTATCTTTTTTTTACTAATGAAAAATTTGAATTATTAAGACTTACAACAAAAGCGATAACTGAAATTACTACACGTGATGATTGGAAGTAAATTTAATAATTATAAAAAAGTTAAAACATTAGTAAATATATTATTAAAATTAATAAACAAATTTTAAGTAAATTTTGCATTAACTTTGATAGACTTTTTCCTTAGATATATAATTAAATTATTAGGAGACTAACTATTATGAAAAAAATTATAGAAACAACAGCAAAATACGCTAGTTTAATTATTGCTAGTTTTAATGCATTAATATTTTTTGCAATGAGAATTTGCTGGTCTGGTATTTCAAAAACATTGGGATATGAAAAAAATTATGCAAAAATTATTTTTGATTTACCAGTATTGGTGATGGTGTTATTTGTAATTGTCGCAATATTATCAATTGTTAATTTTTTATTAAATAAGAAAAAACCAGTTTTATCTTATATTTTATTAGGAGTCAGCTTCCTTTTTCTTATTGTGATTATAGCAATATTTATATTAGGAGCAATGGAATATAGTTTATACATATTTAGAAACTTTGCTAAATCATTAGGTTATCTTTTATTAATAGGAATTGCTATTTTCTTTATTTTCTTTTATCATAAAACACCTTTAAAAGATTCAAAACCTTTTAAAATAACTTTAATAAGTATTATTTCCTTAGCTAGTGTTTGTAGTTTATTAAAAGTTACAATTAATTACATTACATATGAACCAGTTGTTTATGCTGTAGAAAATGAATATCAAATTGTTTTTTCTTCTTCAAGTAATTCTATGGGAAGTGTCAAAATTGGTGATAAAGAGTATTATGATTTGTTTTCTGGAAGTGAAAAATCTTTTACTAAAGTTCATAAAGTATGTGTTCCAATGTCTGAATTAAATAATGCAAAAGAATATACTATCTCAGTTCAACATCCTATTTATCGTGGACCATTTGGTGCGCTTTTAGGAAGAGAAATTACTAAAACATATAGTTTTATTCCTTGTGATAAATCTGATGGAATTAAATATTTTACTATTAGTGATGTACATTTAAATTTTAAAAGAGCGGTTCAAACTGCTTCATATGTGGAAAATATGGATTTTCTTGTTTTAGGTGGAGATTTAACTTCTTATGTACAAAATGAAGAAGATGCAAATTTTGCAAATAAGATTGCTTTTGCTATTACAAAAGGTGAAAAACCTGTTATTTATACAAGAGGAAATCATGAAATTAAAGGTGAATATGCAGAACAATTATATAAGTATGTTGGATCTAAAGATCAAAAGTTTTTCTATACTTTTTATTTAGATGGTGTATATGGATTAAATCTTGATATAGGAGAAGATCATGATGATGATTGGTGGGAATATTATACCACTGCTCATTTTGATGAATATCGTAATGAACAATTATCTCTTCTTGATGAAGAATTATTAAAACAAGATTATTTATCTTATGACTATCGTTTATTAACATGCCATATTCCTTTGCCATTTGTAAATTATAGAAAAAATCATGAAGATTTTAAATCAAAAGCAGTTGCTAAATTAAATAATATGAAAATTGATATGCATGTTTCTGGACATCAACATCAATTATATGTTTTTGATCCAAACAAAGTTACTCCAAACACTAAATTAACTTATAATCCTGAATTCAAAAAAGGAACATATAATGGCTATTTATTAAACTTTAATTTCCCTTCTTTAATGGTTTCTAAAACTGGGTTTAATCAAAAAGATAGTAATTATTTAGTTAACGCTAAATCGATTATTGGATTAGAAACATATGTTGATTTAAATAATCATCAACAAATTTGTACATATAAAAACTCAAAAGGAGAAAAAGTAAATGTTGTTAATCCTTTTGCAAAAATCAATTATGGAGATAGTATAGAAATCGATTTATTAACTAAAGAAATGAAATAAATTGACTGAATAAATAAAAAAATATATCATTCTTACTATGAAACCGATTATTATATTAGCTCCTTTAGCGGGTTATACAAATATAGCTTATAGAACATTCATGAAACAATTTGGATGTGATTTAGTCGTATCTGAAATGATTTCAGATTTTGCTTTAATTTATCAAAATGAAGAAACATTTAAAATGATTGAAACAAGTAAAGAAGAACATCCAGTTGCTATACAATTATTTGGTGGTAGTAAAGATTCTTTATTAAAGGGTTTAGAAATTTTACAATTAAAAGCTAATTATGATTATTTAGATATTAATTTAGGGTGTCCAGTTAATAAAGTTATTAAAAATAATGCTGGTTCCAGTTGGCTAAAAAGACAAAGAAATGAAGAATTATATGACACTATTTTTAATATTGTAAAAATGTCTAATAAAAAAGTTACTTGTAAGATACGTTTAGGATGGAATGAAGAAGAAATTAATGTCGTGGAAACTTGTAAAACACTTGAAAAAGCGGGAGTTAGTTTGATTACTATTCATGGTCGTACAAGAAGTCAAATGTATTCAGGTAATGCTAATTATGAATTAATAAAAAAAGCTAAAGAAGCGGTTAATATTCCTGTTATTGCTAATGGAGATATTAATACTTTAGAAAAAGCTATTGAAGTATTAGAGTACACTAAATGTGATGGTATTGCTATAGGAAGAGGTTGCTTAGGAAATCCATTTTTAATTAAACAAATTAAAGAGTATTATACAAACAATGTTAAATTACCTTTACCAAATATCGAAAAACAAATTGAATATTTAAAAGAACATTATCTTGCTTTAAAAAATTTTAAAGGTGAATATATTGCTTTACTAGAGATAAGAGGAATTGCTTCTTGGTATTTAAAAGGTTTTAAAAATGTTAAAGAATATAAAGTAAAATTAACACAAGTCAATTCAGAAAATGATTTTTTTAATTTATTAAAAGAAATAATTAATAATAAAGAAATTGTTAGAAATTAACAACTTGATAATTACTTGTTTATTTTGCTAAATCATAGTATTATTTTTTGTAAGGAAGTACTTAAATTTTTAAGGAAAATTTTTTTATGAAAAAAGTATTAATAATTGGTGCAGGCCCTGCTGGACTTACAGCAGCATATCAACTTTTAAAAAGTAAACAAGAAGTAGAGGTAACAATTCTTGAAGGTAGCGATGTTATAGGTGGAATCTCTAGAACTTTTAATTATAAAGGTAATAGAATGGATATTGGTGGACATCGTTTCTTTTCTAAAGATGAAAGAGTTACTTCTTTATGGAATGAAATAATGCCAATGCAAGGTAAGTTAGCAAAAGATGATATTATTTTACATAATAATAAAAAACTAGCGGAAAATGGCCCTGATCCTGAAATAGAAGATCGAGTAATGTTACTTAGAAGAAGAGTTTCAAGAATCTTCTTTTTAAGAAAGTTTTTTGATTATCCAATTTCTATGAAATTTGAAACTTTTAAAAATATGGGTTTTAAAAATACTTGGAAAGCAGGATGGGGATATATTGGTTCTAGCATTCATAAAAGAAAAGAAACTAACTTAGAAAACTTTTATATTAATCGTTTTGGTAAACCTTTATATGAAATGTTTTTTGAAGATTATACAACAAAGGTATGGGGAATTTCACCAAAAGAAATTTCTGCAGATTGGGGTGCTCAAAGAGTTAAAGGACTATCTTTATCTAAAGCAATAGGAGAAATTTTAGCTAAACCATTTAAGAAATTGTTTCATAGTAAAAAAGTTGAAACTTCTTTAATTGAAGAATTTTCTTATCCAAAATATGGACCAGGACAATTATATGAAGCGATGGCGGATGATATAGTTAAAATGGGTGGAAAAATATTATTTAATGAAGAAGTAATTCATATTAATGTTAATGATCGTCATATTGAATCAATTCAAACAAAAAATAATACTTATCAAGCTGATTATTACATTTCTTCGATGCCAATTAAAGATTTGTATTTATCATTTTCTTCTTATGATAAAGAAGCTTATGAAGTAGCAAGTAATTTATTGTATCGTGATTTTATTACTGTGGGTTTATTACTTCCAAAATTAAAAATTAAAAATCAAACTAAAATAAAAACTGTTTCTAATATTGTTCCTGATTGTTGGATTTATATTCAAGAAAGAGATGTTAAAGTTGGAAGATTACAAATTTTTAATAATTGGTCACCATATATGGTAAAAGATTTAGAAAATACAATTTTTGTTGGGTTAGAATATTTTGTTAATGAAAATGATGACATGTGGAATATGTCTGACCATGATTTTATTGAATTTGCTAAAGATGAATTAGCAAAAATAGATATCATTGATAAAAATGATGTTATGGATGCATGTAGATTAAATGTTAAAAAAGCATATCCAGCGTATTTTGGTAGTTATATAAATTTTGATAAAGTAAGCAATGATTTAAAATTATTTGATAATTTATTATGTGTTGGTAGAAATGGACAACATCGTTATAATAATATGGATCATTCCATGGTAACTGCCATGATTGCTTCAGAAATTATTTTATCTAATAAATATACTCAAGAAGATTTATGGAATGTTAATACAGAAAAATCTTATCATGAAGAGGATAAAAAAGAATGCAAAAAATAATGAATTTCTTTTCTAAGCATCAAGTAATTAAATCTATTTTAAAATGGGTTTTATTATATATTGTTATTTGGATTTTATATGATGTTTTATATAAATTAGGTCGTAGTCCTAATGATAATTTACAAACTATTAGAACAATGATGGTTGTGCCGATTGTTTATGCTCTAGGTAAAGGTTGTTATTTGTATGGTAAAAAAGAATTAGATGAAGAAAAATTAGCAACTTTACTTTTAATTATAGGATTTACTTTAAGAATTGGATATGCCTTTTATACAGGTAGTAGTACTCGTCAACATGATGTTGAAATGTATAATAATGGTAATTTAAATCTTTCTGGACAAGGTCATTTTTCTTATACATATATTATTTATAGTACAGGAATGCTTCCTCAAGAAATGAGATGGCAATTTTACCATCCTCCTCTTTGGCATAGTTTATGTGCTTTATTTATGCATATATATGAATTTTTTGAAGGAACTAATGATGTAGCTACTTTATATAACGCTAATATGATTTTATCTTCTTTTGTAGGATGCTTAACATTGTATTACATTAAAAAAATTATCTTTTATTTTTCAGAGAATAAATATTATCGAATTATTGCTTTATTACTTTTGGCTTTTCATCCACAATTTTTTATTATGGCAGGATGGATGAATAATGAAGGATTATCATTTATGTTTATGATAATGTCTTTCTATTATGGATTATTGTTTAATCAAAATAGAAAATGGCTAGATATTATTTTATGCGGAGTATCTTTAGGACTTGCTGCGATGAGTAAAGTTTCAGCCGCTTTAATATGTGCACCTTTATTAATGATTTTTATCTATGATTTTGTTAAAGATGTCAAAAACAAAACTTATAAGAAAACTCTTTTACAAGGTTTAACTTTTATTGGGATTGTTGCCCCTTTATCTTTGTGGTTTATTGTTAGAAATATTGTTAAATTTGGAATTACTAGTGTTGGTGTTCCTGGAATGAATCCATATAAATCATCATTAGGAGTAGTTTCTTATTCATTATGGCAAAGATTTGGTATTCCTAATATATTTAATTTAAATGAAGGGTTATGGTGTATTCTCCGACCAAACAATAATAATTATTTAGATTATAATGTTTGGTTATATACTTTTAAATGTTCTGTGTTTGGTGAGTATTCATTTTGGCAAGGAGAAATATTTGCTTATATGCTTTTAATTACAAATATCTTAGTAATTATTTTTGCTTTATATTGTATGATTTATGTTTTAATCAAAAATATTAAATCTTTTAATAATATATTAATGTTATTAACTTATATTATAACCATTATTTCATATATTGCTTTCCAAATAATTTATCCATTAACCTGCACACAAGATTTTCGTTATATGACATTAGTTTTAATTCCTAGTGCATATTTTGTTGGGCAATATTTTTCTTTAGAAAATAAAAATAAAATAACTATAAAATTTAAATATTTATCTTTGGCGCTTATTTTTAGTTTTTGTTTATCATCAGTTCTATTTTATATTTCTTGTCGATAAACGCATTTGTTTAGGTGAGTAGTAATACTTTTTTTTAAACATTTTATTAAAATATGATTGGTTATTAAAACCAACTGAATAAGCAATTTGAGAAATTGTCATATTAGAAACATTAATTAAATTATAGGCTTCTTCTAATTGCTTATTTAATTTATATTCAATAATTGTCATATTGGTTTCTTTTTTAAATTGATGTGAAATAGAAGATACGGAAGTAGAAAAACGACTTGCAATATCTTTTAATTTAATATTCAAAGAAAAATTATTATCAATGACATATTTAATATTACTAATTAAATCTGATTCACTATTAGAAGAAGTGTTAATTAATAAATTCATATTTCTTTCTAAATAAATTAAAATATTATCTAGACAATTATTAATTATAAGATCATATTTTTCTTTTTTTGATAAGGCTTCGTTATAAATAGTTTCATATAAATAATAAAAATTAGAATCATTTTTAGTAATGATTTTTTTTGTGAATTTTTCTTTTGAAAAAATTTCCATTTTATTTAAACCAATAGCAAAAAATGATAGATGTTTATTACTTGTTTCTTGATGGTTAGAATTAGGATTAATAAAAACTAAATCCTCCTTTTTAACAGGTATTTTTTTGTTTGTTGTTTCAATAAAGCCATCACCATCAATAATATAAAGAATCTCTAAATTAGGATGAGAATGTAAAGTGGCTTTATAATTTTTGTTTATTTCTGTTTTTGAAATATAGATTAAGCTACTAATATTTAATGGAATTCTTTGATGCATAAATTAATAATACAATATAATTGTATCATTTTGCAAGATAGTTATATAAAAGAAAGATAGATAATTTAAAATATAATTAGGTGAAACAATGAAATATTATTTAGCAATTGATATAGGTGCTTCCAGTGGAAGACATATTATTGGACATTATGAAAATGAACAATTAATTTTAGAAGAAATCTATCGCTTTCCTAATGGTGTTATAAATCAAAATAATCATTTAATTTGGGATATTGATAATTTATTTTTAAATATTAAAAAAGGAATTAAATTATGTTTAGAAAAATATTCTCAGATTGAATCTTTAGCTATTGATACATGGGGATGTGATTATGTTTTGATGAATAAAAATCAAGTAATTTATCCATGTTATGCTTATCGAGATAATAGAACTAATTCTATTATTGATGAAGTACATAAAAAAATTCCTTTTGAAAAACTTTACAATATAAGCGGTTCACAATTTCAAAATTTTAATACCATTTATCAATTATATGAAGATAAAGTAAGTGGAAGATTAAAAAAGGCCGATTCATTTTTAATGATTCCAGAATATTTAACTTATAAATTAACGGGAATTAAAATGAAAGAATTTACTAATGCTGGTACAACTGGCTTATATGATATAAACACATTAAAAGTTTCTCAAGAAATTGTCGATAAATTACAATTTCCTGAATTTGTTAAAGAAAAAGTTTATAAGCCATCTACATTAGTAGGTGATTTAAAAGAAGATATTATTCAAGAAGTAGGTGGCAATATTAAAGTAAAATTATGTTGTTCTCATGATACTGCATCGGCTATTGAATGTTTAAAAATGGATGATGAAATTTATATTTCAAGTGGAACTTGGTCATTACTTGGAATAAAAACAAAAACACCTATTACTACTTTAAAAGCTCAACAAGCTAATTATTCAAATGAATTTGGTCCTAATTATATTAGATTTCAAAAAAACATTATGGGGTTATGGATTATTCAAAATTTAGCTAAAGAATTATCTTTATCTTTTACTGATATGGTTAGTTTGGCTTCGTCAAGTAAATATAATGAATTAATTGATGTTAATGATGAATGTTTTAAAGCGCCTAAAGATATGAAAAAAGAAATTATTTCATATTTAAGTAACCGCAAAATGATCTTACCAAAAAATAATGCTGATTTAATTAACTTAGTATACCATTCTTTAGCGTTTTCTTATCAGCAAGCAATCGAAGAATTAGAAGAAATTACTAATAAAAAATTTAAAAAAATTTATATTGTTGGAGGTGGGGCTAAAAACAAATATTTAAATGAATTAACTAAATTTTATACACAAAAAGAAGTTATTGCTTTACCAATAGAAGCAACTTCAATAGGTAATTTAATGATGCAAATGGAGGAAAAAAATGAATCAAGAAGTTAAAAACAAATTTTTAAAATATGGTGTAGATGTTGATGTCGCTCTACAAAAAATGAAAGAAGTCGTAGTGTCTATACATTGCTGGCAACTTGATGATGTGCAAGGTTTTGAAAATGATGGACCATTAACAGGTGGAATTCAATCAACCGGTAATCATCCTGGAAAAGCTAGAAACTTTAAAGAATTAACTAGTGATTTAAAAGAAGCATTAAAATATATTCCAGGAAAAAAGAAAATTAATTTACATGCCATTTATCAAGCTGGTGAAAAAATAGTTGATCGTAGTGAAGTGGGAATTAATGAATTTACTAAATGGGTAGATTTTGCTAAAGAAAACAATTTAGGCCTTGATTATAATCCAACTTTATTCTCTTCTAATATGGTTAAAAATGGTTTAACTTTGTCTTCTCCTGAAGAAGAAGTAAGAAAATATTGGATTAAACATGTTATTAATTCTTTAAAGATAACTGAATATTTTGGAAAAGAATTACATCAAAAAGCTTTATGTAATATTTGGATTCCTGATGGATTAAAAGATGTTCCTGCCGATAGAATTGGACCAAGACAAAGATTAAAAGAGTCTTTAGATGAAATCTTAAAATATGATTATAACAAAGACTATATGGATGTTTCAGTTGAATCTAAAGTCTTTGGTATAGGGGTAGAATCATACACTACTGGTTCTCATGAGTTTTATTTATCTTATGCGATGAAAAATAATATTTTATGTTTACTTGATACTGGGCATTTCCATCCAACTGAAAATGTTGCAGATAAAATTAGTTCTTTATTATTATTTTCACCTAAATTAGCTTTACATGTTTCTCGACCAGTAAGATGGGATTCAGATCACGTTTTAAAACTAAATGATGATCTTCAAGAAGTAGCAAATGAACTTGTTAAATGTGATGCTTTAAATAGAACATATATTGGTTTAGACTATTTTGATGGCTCTTTAAATAGAGTGGCTTCAATTGTTATAGGATCAAGAAATATGTATAAAGCCATTTTGAAAGCTTTATTAACACCTTGGAAATATATGAAAAAATTACAAGATAGTTATGATTTTACGACTTTACTAGTATTACAAGAAGAAATTAAAGATTTACCTTATTACGAAGTTTGGAAAGAATTTTGTAAACAAGAAAATGTCATTTCAGATGAAAAATGGTATAACAAAGTAAAAAAATATGAAGAAAAAATAATTAAAGTTAGAGGTTAATTAAAATGAAATGTATTGAAGAAGTAACAGAAATTTTAGATTTATTATATAAACATGGTTATGATGAAAGAAATGGAGGGAATTTATCTTATATTTTAAATGAAGATGAAATTTTACCAATTATTCATAACGATGTTATAAGAGAGTTTAAATATGAAGATATTGATTTATCTTTATTAATTGGTAAATATTTTATTATTACAGGAACTGGTAAATATTTTAAAAACTGTTTAAAGGATCCAGAAACTAATCTTGGTATTATGAAAGTAAAAGATAAACATACTTTATCATTAATTTGGGGATATAAAGATGGAGGTAGACCAACTTCAGAAGCACCTACTCATTTACAATGTCATATTGAAAGATTACGTCTTGACTCATCACATCGACTTGTAATTCATTGTCATCCTTTAAATATTATTTGTATGACTCATATCTTACCATTATCTTCAAATAAATTTACAGAAATCTTATGGAAAATGCAAACAGAAAGTATTGTTGTTTTCCCAGAAGGTGTAGCAGTTTTACCTTGGATTTTATGTGGAGGCACTGAAATTGGTATACAAACATCAAAATTAATGAAAGAATATCGTTCTGTTATTTGGGCTCAACATGGTATTTTCTGTACAGGTAGAACTCTTGATGAAGTTTTTGGTTTAATTGAAACTATTGAAAAAGCGGCTGAGATTTATATGAAGATTTGTGATAAAAAAATTGTTCAATCAATTTCAAATGAAAACCTTAAAGAAATCGCAGTAGCGTTTAAAATAGATTATAGAAAAGGTATTATTGATTAATTTAAAGATCATCTTATGCAAAAGTAAGATGATTTTTCTTTATATTGTTTAAAAAATAACTAATTTCCATTAGAATAATAACGAGGTGTTTTTATAATGGAAGAAAAATTAACTGATCAAGAAATTGCAAGAAGACAAAAAATAGAAAAATTAAAAGAATTAGGTCTTGATCCATTTGGACAAGCTTATGATCGCACAGATTGGTCAAAAGATATAAGAGAATTAGTAAGTGGCAAAACTCATGAAGAAGTTGAACAAATGAATTTGCATGTTTCTATTGCTGGTAGAATTATGTTTATTCGTAAAATGGGTAAAGCAAGCTTTTTTACGATTCAAGATGTAAAAGGTAAACAACAAGTTTATATTTCAATTAATGATGTTGGTGAACAAACATATGCTTTATTTAAAATGGCTGATGTTGGAGATATTGTAGGGGTTAAAGGAAAAGTTATGTTAACTCAAACTGGTGAACCAACAGTAAAATGCTTAGAGTATACTCATTTGACTAAATCTTTAAGACCTTTACCAGAAAAATTCCATGGTTTAACTGATAAAGAAGAAAGATATAGAAGAAGATATGTTGATTTAATCATGAATGAAGAAGCAAAGAAAGTTGCTATTGCTCGTCCAAAAATTATTAGAGCAATTCAAGAATATTGTGATTCATTAGGTTTTATGGAAGTGGAAACACCAGTACTTTCACCTATTCAAGGTGGCGCTACTGCTAGACCATTTGTTACGCATCATAATGCTTTAGATAGAGATTTTTATTTAAGAATAGCTACTGAATTACCTTTAAAAAGATTAATTGTCGGTGGTTTAGAAAAAGTTTATGAAATTGGACGCTTATTTAGAAACGAAGGAATGGATGCAACACATAATCCAGAATTTACAACAATTGAATTATATGAAGCATATGGAGACTTATCTTCAATGATGAAAATAACTGAAGGTATTATTCGTCATGCTGCAAAGAAGGTTGCTAATAAAACTGAATTTATTAATATCTTTAATCCAGAAGGAGAAAAAATTGATATTGCTCAACCTTTTAAAGTAGTAACAATGTGCGATATGATTTATCAAGAAACAGGTATTGATTTTAAAAACAATCATTATACTCTTTCAGAAGCAACTGAACTTGCAAAAAAACATAATATTAAAGTAGAAAAACATTTTACAGTTGGACATATTATTGATGCATTCTTTGAAACATTCTGTGAAGAAAAATTAATTCAACCAACATTCTTGTGTGGACATCCAGTAGAAATTTCACCTTTAACAAAAATTGATCCATCAGATCCAAGATTTGTACAAAGATTTGAACTTTATATTGGTGGACATGAATTTGCTAATGCTTACACTGAATTAAATGATCCAATCGATCAAAAGAATAGATTCTTAGAACAACTTGCCGAAAAAGATGCTGGTAATGATGAAGCTAATGATATGGATGTTGACTTTGTTGAAGCTCTTGAATATGGTATGCCTCCATGTGGAGGAGTAGGAATGGGTATTGATAGACTTGTAATGTTTTTAACCGAACAAACATCAATTAGAGAAGTCTTATTATTCCCACATATGAAAGATAGATAATATATAATAAATTTTTCTATCACTATATATAAAATATTAATAATTTAAAATATATAAAAAATCATATACAATAAATCGCCTGAATTTAGGCGATTTTTTCTTTTCTTTATATAATAAAAATGTTGAAATGTTAATTTTGAATTTATAAATATTTGTGCTATGAATAATAAGAAAGACTATTATGAAAAATAAATATTTAACACCAAATTTTTTAATTGAAACACTAGAATTAAATGAGGTAATTTTAACTTCTGGTTTTGTGTCAAAAGATGATAATAAATTAGGAGAAGATATAAATATCAAAATGAACTAATTATTTTATCTGAGTTTGGTGGATATGGATTAAATATTGATGATTCAAAAAATGCTTGGTGTTATGGAAAAGCTAGTAACAATGTTGATGATTATATTTTAAAATTAACTAATATGTATCATTCTATTAAAAAATTAGATTTCATAAGAGGAATTTGTTATACTCAATTTAATGATATATTTCCAGAATTAAATGGAATTGTCTCAATTGATAGAAAGGAAAAAATAGACATTAAAATTTTAAAGAAACTTAATGATTTATTATAGGTGATTTATGATTAAAAATTTATATAAAGAAGCAACTTCATCCAAAGGAACCTTACCTTTTTCAAATTATTTTGATGTAAAAAATGGTTTTAAAAAGAATTTAAAAAAATGGAAATATGATTATCAAGAAAGCTTTAATTTTGATGAAGCAATTAAAGTTAACCCTCTTAAAGAAATTACTATTCCTTATATGGGCGAAATGCATGGGTATAATCGACCTGTATATTCAAATGATCGATATCTTTTTCCATATTATCCACCTTATATTTTAAAACAAACTAGTGCGCAAATTTATGTTCATGATGAAGAGATTGTTCTTGATGAAAATGAATTTATTTTACAAATTGAAGGTGTCGATAATGCATATTATTTATTTGTTAATAAAGAGTATGTTGGTTTTAGTAATATTTCACATTGTGTACAAAAATTTGATATTAAAAAACATTTACAAAATGGACATAATGAAATTAGACTTGTAGTTTTAAAATTTACTCCATCATCTTATTTAGAAGATCAAGATAAAATAAGATTATCTGGAATTTTTAGAAATATATATTTAATTAAAAGAAAGAAAGATTACTTAGAAAATTTCAAAGTTGAAACTGATGTTGTTAATGATGAAGGTGTTGTTCATCTTACTGCTTCTAAAGAAGTTGAAGCAACATTTAATAAAAAAACTCAATTTGGAAAAGATATTACTTTTAAAATAAAAAATCCTAAATTATGGAATGCTGAAGAACCATATTTATATAATTTAATAATTAAGTGTAATGATGAAACAATTGTTCAAAAAGTTGGTATTAGAAAAATTGAAATCAAAGATAATTTATTTTTAATTAATGGTAAAGTAGTTAAAATGCGTGGTGTTAATAGACATTCATTTTCTAAACTTGGATATGGAGAAAGTCATGCTTTAATGGAAAAAGATATTAAATTAATGAAAAAGTTTAATATTAATGCAATTAGAACTTCTCATTATCCTGCGGATCCTTATTTATATGATTTATGTGATAAATATGGAATGTATGTTATTTCAGAGGCTGATTTAGAAACACATGGTACTGTTAGACAAGAAAATAAATATGAAATGGATAAATGGGATGAAGTTATTTCTAGTGAAAATTTCTATGATCAAATTTTAGAAAGAGAATTATCTAATGTCATAATTAATCAAAATCATCCTTCAGTAGTGATATTTTCTTTAGGTAACGAATCAGGATTTTCTAATGTAATTAGTAAAATCGGCCATGAAATTAAAAAAATTGATAATAGACCTCTTCATTATGAAGGAGCTTTTAGAAATATTGATGGACATGGATTTTTTAATGAGCATGTTTTAGATATGTATTCTAGAATGTATCCACCAATTGAATATTGTAAAAATGAACCTGTTAAAATGGATAAACCATTTATTTTATGTGAATTTGCTCATGCTATGGGAAATTCATTAGGAGAATTTAATGATTATATGTCTAGTTTTTGGGCTAATGATTGTTTCTTTGGAGCGTTTGTTTGGGAATGGATAAATCATGTAATTATTCAAAACAAAAAAGAATGTTATGGTGGTGATTTCTTAGAAAGTATGCATGATGGTGAATTTTGTGTTGATGGTCTAGTTGATATTGATAGAAAAATTAATCCAAGTATGTATGAATTAAGAGAGTGTTATTCACCAGTGAATTATTATCAAGAAAATAATAATATTTATGTTGAAAATAGGTATGATTTTATTTCATTAAAAAATCACATTTTTAAAATTGAATTCTTAAAAGATGGAGTAATCTATAAAGAAGAATATGTTAATGTAGATGTTGTAGCTAAGCAAAAAGGCTTATTATATGTTTTACCTCTACAAGAAGATTATCATTATGTATCGTGTAATATTTCTTGTATTTATCATGATGAATTAATTAGTAAAAAGAGTATTGTTTTAAAACCTCTAAAGAGTTTAGTTTATCAATTAGATGATAATCAAAAACTAACATTTATTTTAAAAGAAAATGGCTTAATTGAACAAATTTTAATTAATGACAAAAAAATAATATCTAACATGAACTTTTTAATTAATAGAGTTTATATCTCTAATGATCGTAATATAAAAAATAATTTAGAATCATTGAGATTGAATTATACATATTTCTTTGCTACAAATATAGTAAAAGAAAATAATGAAGTCAAAGTAGAAGGATTTTTATCTGTTGATGCTTTAAAACCATTATTTAAAATAAATATTACATATTCAATCTTAAATAGCGAATTAAAAATGCTTATTAATGCAGAAAAAATTTGGGATTTTGCTAAAATATTACGCTTTGGTTTAAAACTTGAATTAAATGATAATTATCAAGGAATTGAATATTTAGGTTTAGATGGTGAATCATATATTGATCGTCATCAAGGCAATGTTTTTGGAAAATATTTATTAAATGTGGAAAATAATCATCGTTATATTGTTCCTCAAAACAGTAATGATCACTTCAATACAGTATATTTAAAATTGCTTCAAGATAATTTACTCATTCATAGCGATAATAATTTTTCATTTTGTTATGATTGCTTTGATATTTTTGATTATAAAAAACATCGTGTAGATATGCCTTTAACAAGTAAACGATATTTATTTATTGATTATAAAATGTCTGGCGTAGGAACTGCTTCATGTGGACCAGTTATTCAAGATAAATATTCAATTTTAGAAAAAAATATTAGGTTTAATCTATTTTTTAAAATAGTAAAATAAATGAAAGAAAAATATGGAAATTTATTATTCTAAAAATAAAAATTTTTAACTTAAAAAGGACTGTTGAAAACCAAAAAAAGTAGGTTTGTTAACAGCCTTTTTTAATTTTATCATTGTTTTTTATATATCAAAAGAAATTTTTTTTGTTTGAAAATAAAACTAAAACAAATAAATATTTTTATTTTATACCTTTTTTTATTTGCTGTTTTTCTAATTTGTTGTTGCTTTTTTTTACAAAAGATAGCATTGAAATTAAAAATATAGAATTTTTAATTAATGATGTATTTTTAGATATATTTGTTGCAAGTAGTGAAGAAATATTATTTACATACGCTTTAATTATGTATTTAGAAACTAAAAATTTATCTTTTTTTAAAATAATTATTTTTTCTGCATTGATTTTTGCGTTAGCTCATTTGCTAAATATTACTTTAGATAATATTTTTAATACTTTGTTACAGTGCTTATATTGTTTTGGTATAGGATTAATAACTTCGTTTATGTTTGTTTCTACTAGAAACATTATATTAAGTATTTTATTTCATTTTTTGTTTAATTTTTTTAATCGATCATTATTTGAAAAATTTATAATTCATATTCCAATGCCCATATTTATTTTGGTTAATTGTAGTATTGCTTTATTAACTTTTATTTATTGGTTAATAATATATAAAAAAAGAACCATTTTATAACTAATGTGGTTCTTTTATATCTTATTTTAAATTTAAAATACTAATAGCTTCAGAAATTGTTTTTTCTTTAGCTTCTTTACCATATTTATCAACTTCAGTTTTATCTTTAAATTCGTGAGTTAAGCAACATGGTCCTCCAATACAACCATTTACACAACCCATACCTTCAATAAAGTTGAAATCTCTACTAGGTGACATAGCTTTAATTAAGCCTAACTTACAATTATCAAGTCCATCACAAACTAATGGTTTAACTTCAAATGAACTATTTTGTTCTTTTAAAGCTTGTTTAACTGCATCAGCAAGGCCACCAGTTCTAGCAAAGATTCTTCCATAATAAGAAGCATTATCTAAAACACTTTCTTCTAAAGTAGAAGCATCAATATCTTGACTATCAATTAAAGCTTGTAATTCTTCAAAAGTTAAAACATAATCAACATAAGGTTTAACTCTTTCATCTTTAATTTCTTGCTTTTTAGAAATACATGGTCCTACGAAGATAATTTTAGCTTCAGGAGTAATTTCTTTAATATGTTTAGCAATGGTTGCCATTGGTGAAAGATTATGAGAAATGTGTTCAGCAAGCTTTGGATAGCATTTTTTGATATATGAAACGAAAGTTGGACAGCATGAAGAAGTTAAGAATTGTTTCTCTTCTAATTCTTTTGCTTCAGTATAACTGACCATATCTGCACCTAAAGCAGCTTCGACAACAGAATGGAATCCTAATTTTTTTATAGCGGTAACAATTTGACCTAATGTAGCGTATTTAAATTGAGCAGAAATTGATGGGGCAACAACTGCATAAATTGGGAATTTTTTAGAGTAATCACTTTCTTTAATTAAGTTAATGACATCAACAATGCTTGATTTATCCATAATAGCACCAAATGGACATTGATAAACACATGCTCCACATTGTACACATTTGTTATCATCGATTTTTGCTGCATAATCTTCGCCCATAGAAATAGCTTTTACTTTACAAGCTTGTTCACATGGTCTTTGGAAATTTTGGATAGCATTATATTGACATGCCTTAGCACACATTCCACAATTGACACAAGATGTTTTTTCAATATGTGCCATTCTAGTTTTTGGATCAAAAGTAATTGCATTTCTTCTACAAGCTTTTTCACAACGATGAGCAATGCATCCACGGCATCTATTAGTGACTTCATATCCACCTAATGGACATTCATCACATGCAATATTAATAACTTCGACAACATTATTGATATCTTTGTTGCCACCAAGAGCAAGTTTAATTCTTTCGTTTACAATAGCTCTTTCTTTATAAATACAGCATCTCATTGTTGGTTTTGGGCCTGGAACAACTGTTTTAGGAATATCATTATAATCTTCTAATAATGAACCTTTGAAGGCTGATTTTGCAACTTCTTTTAAAACCTTATATTTTAATTCTTGTACATTTGTATCAAATTTTAACATCTTTCAAACCTCTAAAAATAACTTACTTTAATGTTTTTTCCCATTAGTTTCAACATTTTTGATAATTCATCAATTAATTGCATTTTTAATGAAAAACTTAGTTGAACATCACTATTTTGATGAGCGTTATTAATTGCACACCCTACAAAGAAATTAATGTCAGTAGCTTCTTCAAATAACATTTTTGAAATTAAAGAAGCGCCATCTTTTTTGTATTCCCATGTAAAATAATTTGTATTTTTACCATATAATAAATTTTTAGCGTTTTCTAAAACTTTATTGATAGTAATAACACCTTCGGTAACTAAATCGACTCCTTCAATTCTAGCAATTGGCGGTATGTTTTTATCTGTATAATCAAGCGCTAATTCTAAATCTTTATTTAAATAATTAGCAGCAATATGTGAAGTTGTACCTCCACTTACAATATGCTTTCCAGCTTTAGCAAAAAATAAAGAAAGCATTTTACTATCATCATCTTTATTAGAAGCTGGTCCAATTAATAGATTCACTTGAGACCTTTTTCTAATTCTAACAATTCCAGCGGTAACATCATCGCCTGGTTTATTATTGTATAATTGATTACAATAGTCAATCAAATTCGTTGCTAATGACATAGAAGATGATTCTTGATTATATATACATTCTAAATATTCTTTAATTTGTGGAATATCCCAACCAAAATTTAATGTTTCACCCACGCCAGCATAAATAACTCCATCACTCATGACCACAAATGTATCATAAATGTCAGCAATCCATTTAGCGTGATAAATTTTTTTATTATCAATAGTGATTAAAGTATAATCTAAATTACATGCTTTTCCATTATGAATAACAAAAGGTGTAGGGTTATCATAGTTATAGATATCCACATATTTATTGTCTTTGATTTTTATAACAGTAAAAGTTGAATAAGCCAGTTTTCTTACTTTGCATATTGGTAAAGTTTCTGCAATTGAGTGTACACATTGCTTTAATGAAACGTTTTTGGCCATCATAGTTGAAAGCATTTTAGCGGTTAAAGTTGATAAAATATTAGCTTTAACTCCACTTCCTAATCCATCGGCAAGGACTAATATAGTGGTGTTTTCGTTTGGATAACAAACTTCAATATGATCACCACATAATTGTTCACCAACATGATTTAAAGAAAGATAACCAACTTCGGTGACATATCTACTTATCATTTTCTAAAGTGTCCTTTAATGAAAGAAGAGCAACTTTTGTTTCAGCAGCTGATTCACCTAAAAGCGAAGCAATTTCTTGAACTGCTCGCATGTTTTTTTCAATAACTTCGTTTGTAATCTCAACAGATTTACGAAGTGTTTCTTCTCTTTTTTGATAAGATAATTCTGATTCAGTAATATCTTTCATGATGCAAATTAAAATATGAAATTTTTTATCATGAATAATAGTGTTATCAACATATTTATCATATTCGGAAAGATATTCTTTTTTTTCTAAAATTCCATTTTCTTCATCAAGAGCTTTTAAATAAGTACTTGGATCTAAAATGGTAGTAATGTTTTGTTTTAAAACAGTAGAAGGAGATTGAGCCTTTACTATTTTACACATTGATTCATTTATTAATTGTATATCTAAATTCTCATCTAAAACCATTAAACCATTTGGAGTATTATAAACAATTTTATCAGAGAATGATTGTGCTTTTTCCATTAAATATGGCAAACACATTTCTGGTATTGCTTTACCTTGAATTATTGCAATTGCTTTTTCGCGACATGAATTATATCCACATGATCCACAATTAAGTTGAGCTTCTTTTTCATGTTTTCCCATTAAAAGCAAAGTTTTTTCAATTTCTGCTTCTGAAGGTGTTGCATGAGAAAGACTATATGGAGCGTGTTGAGAAAAAATATCTTGGCTACTAATTTTCATTAAGTCAAAATCTTTTGCTCCTGTTGTGTTTTCAATTGCTAAATAACTAGTAACAATACTTCTTGCTTTGTCTTTGATCATTGGTCCATTTACACAACTACCATGACAACTTGACATTTCAATAAAACATTTATGAATTTTTCCATGGATAATATCTTCTAAAGCGTATCTAGCAGATTCGATTCCATCAATAGAAATGAATTTAAAATCTTGATTAGAGGTATCCATTGTTTTTAGGATACCTCCACAAGTAGGGAAGAATCGTGCTTTAGATTTATCAATAAGAATATTATCATCAGTTTCAATTATAATATTTTGTTGATCTAAAAATTCGTCTAATTCGGTAAATGTTAAACATGCATCAATATAATTTTTATTTTTATCCGCTTCATCTTTTTTAGCTATGCATGGGCCAATAAAGACAACTTTTGCATCATCATATCTTGCTTTGATATCTTTACCATGAGCAAGCATTGGAGAAAGTACATTAGCTAAATAAGGTAAGGCTTCAGGGTAATATTTTTCAATTAAAAGATTTATTGAATGACAGCAGGAAGAAATAATTACATCATGTTGATCATTTAACATATTGTTATATGCATTTTTAACGATTGTTGCGCCAACAGCAGTTTCTTCTACATCATAAAATCCTAATTGTAATAAAGCCTTTTTGATAGAATTTAAACTTACATTAGCGTAGTTAGAAATAAAACTTGGTGCTAATGAAACAATAACTTTTTTATTATTTGCAATTAAGTTTTTAACTTTATCGATATCATTTCTAACAATTTTTACTTTTTGTGGACACGCTAAATAGCATTTACCACATAAAATACAATCATCATGGATAATTATTGCTTTATTATTGGTAAAAGAAATTGATTTAACAGGGCAATTACGTATACATTTATAACAATTTTTACAATTATTAGTTTTGCTTTCTAAACAATAATCCATTTAATTTCCCCTTAAAATTAAATTTTACTTAATATATGGTTGTTGAAGAAATCGTTAAAGTTATCTAATGTAACTCCTGTAACAATTTCATCATCAACTTTTATTGAAACACCAGAGATGCCACATTTGCCGAGGCAAAATGTGGCTTTAAGTGTAACTTTATCTTCTAAAGAATGTTCTTTGATAGCATTTTTTAATGCTTCAACAATATCATAACTTCCTTTTAAGTGGCATGAAGAACCAACGCAAACTAAGACTGTCATATTAATTTCCTTTATAAGCTTTTCTTAAAATTTCTTTCATGTCTTCAACAAGAGGAACACGTGGGTTAGCTGGTGAACATTGATCTTCATAAGCAAGAACAGCGATTTCATCAATCTTACTATTCCAATCTTCTTCAGAAATACCCATTGCTTGGAAGTTAGGATCAAGATTAATTTCTTTCATTAAATCGTAAATTGCTTTGACTAATGAATTAACACCTTCTTCAGGAGTTGAAGCTTTTAATCCTAATAATTTAGAGATGTCTTGATATTTTTTATCTGCACAATAATGGTTGTATTTTGGCCATACAGATAATTTTGTTGGGACTTGACCATTATATTTAATAACGTGTGGTAATAAAACAGCACATGCATATCCGTGAACAGCATGGAATTCTGCGCCAACTTTATGAGCGAGTGAGTGAGTCATACCAAGGAATGCATTAGCAAATGCCATACCTGCGATTGTTGCAGCATTATGCATTTTTTCACGAGCTTCTAAATCATCTTTACCATATTTAACTGCACGAGGTAAATATTCAAAGACCATCTTAATTGCTTGTAAAGCAAGACCATCTGTATAATCACTTGCTAAAACTGAAACATAAGCTTCAATAGCGTGAGTTAAAACATCCATACCAGTCATTGCTGTTGATCTTGCTGGTAAGTTTGTTGTAAATTCAGCATCGACAATAGCAATTGTTGGAGTTAATGAGTAGTCTGTTAAAGGATATTTTTTGTTATTTGCTTTGTCTGAAATAACAGCGAATGGAGTTACTTCACTACCTGTACCAGAAGTTGTAGGAATACAAATGAGTTTTGATTTCTTTCCTAATTCAGGATATTTAAATGCTCTTTTACGAATATCCATGAATTTTTGTTTTAAGTCATCAAAGTTAACTTCTGGATGTTCATAGAATAACCACATACCTTTAGCAGCATCCATTGGTGAACCACCACCAAGAGCAATAATTGTATCAGGTTTAAATGCGTTCATTAAACGAACACCACGTTTTACTGTTTCAATATCTGGATCTGGTTCTACATCACAGAATAATTGAACTTGAACAGGATTTCTTCTTAAATTTAATTGTTCAGTAATTTTGTTAACAAAGCCAAAATCAACCATTGATCTATCTGTAACAATAAAGACTTTATTTACATCTCTACATGCTTGTAAATATTGAATTGAATTTCTTTCGAAATAAATTTTTCTTGGTACTTTGAACCATTGCATAGTATTTCTTCTTTTACCTACTTTCTTGACATTTAATAAGTTAACTGCACTGACGTTTCCACCAATAGAGTTACGTCCATAGCTACCACAACCTAAAGTTAATGATGGTAAGAATGAGTTGTAAACATTACCGATTCCACCGAATGTTGAAGGTGAATTCCAAATAATACGCATAGCTTTAACTCTTTCGCCAAAGTCATCAGCCATTTTTTGTTCTTTACAATGAATTGCAGCACTATGACCTAAACCATTAAAGCAAACCATTTCTTCAGCAAATTTGAAACCTTCTTCTTCGTTCTTTGATTTTAATATAGCAAGTACTGGTGAAAGTTTTTCTCTTGTTAATGGTTCTTTTGGTCCAACAAAACTACATTCTGCAGCAAGAATAGCAGTATCTTCAGGTACTTCGAAACCAGCTTGTTCGGCAATCCAGTGTGCTGATTTACCAACAACATTTGGATTTAATTTAGCTTGTTCAACACCTTCTTCGTTTGTTGCATAACCAAACATAAATTTAGATAATTTAATTTTTTCTTCTTTATTAACAAAGTATGTTTTGAATCTAACAAATAATTTTTTAGCTTCTTGATAAATTTCTTGATCGATAATTGCTGCTTGTTCACTAGCACAAATCATACCATTATCAAATGATTTTGATAAGACGATATCATTGACTGCTTGTTCAACATCAGCAGATTTATTAATATATGAAGGAACATTACCTGCACCAACACCCATAGCTGGTTTTCCACAACTATAAGCTGCTTTAACCATTGCGTTACCACCAGTAGCTAAAATTGTAGCGACACCTGTGTGATTCATTAAAGCGGTTGTAGCATCCATTGATGGATGTTCGATCCATTGAATACAATTCTTTGGAGCACCTGCTTTAACTGCAGCTTCATACATTACTTGAGCAGCTGCTTTAGATGATTGTTGAGCATTTGGATGGAATGCAAAGATAATTGGATTTCTTGTTTTTAAACAAATTAAAGATTTAAAGATAACTGTAGAAGTTGGGTTAGTAACTGGAGTAATACCAGCAACAACACCAATTGGATCAGCAATTTCAGTAATTCCTGTAACAGGATCACTAGAAATAACACCAACAGTTTTTAAATGTCTCATGTTATTTACAACGTATTCACATGCAAATAAGTTTTTAGTTGCTTTATCTTCAAAGACACCTCTTTTAGTTTCATCTATAGCAATTTTTGCTAATGAACCATGGTGATCAAGTCCAGCAACAGAACATTTTGCAACGATGTAGTCAACTTGTTCTTGATCAAGCTTTAAAAATTCGTCTAAAGCTTTTTGAGCATTTTTTACAAGTCCATCGACTTCTTCGAATGCGTTAATGTTTACGATTTTTTCACTCATATTTTTTCCTCCTGAAGTTTATTTTTTAGTTTATGAGAGATTACAGCAAGGGATGATGCTAAGTTTACATTTTCAATAACAATATCTTCATTAACATTTAAGTTAATTGGCGCAAAATTCCAAATTGCTTGAATTCCCGCATCAACAAGAAGATCTGCTACATATTGAGCTGCGCTTGATGGGGTGGTGATGATAGCAATTTTAACATTTAATCTACCAACTAAATTTTTAAGTTTAGACATTGCAAAGATTGGCTTACCATTAATTTTTGTATCAATCTTTTGCGGATTAATATCAAATCCTGCAAGAATAT
This sequence comes from Firmicutes bacterium CAG:449, assembly GCA_000432895.1. Lineage (GTDB taxonomy): Bacteria > Bacillota_I > Bacilli_A > RFN20 > CAG-449 > CAG-449. The sequence goes on from FR889447.1 coordinate 75,083, forward strand.
TTAAACCAAATTCTTTAAATCCTTCATATTTCATGAAAGCTTCACCAATACTTCCAACACCAACAATAATGGCATCATCAGTATTTTTATATCCTAAGAATTGCTCAATATCATCAATTAGAACATTTATATCCCTTCCAAGATTTGGTTTTCCTTTCGTGGAAGTGATAGCTTGTAAATCTTTTTTTACTTGTTCTTCTGAAAATTTTAATGCTCTTGCAATTAATGGAGATGTGATATTAACTACTCCTGCATTTCGCATTGAAATTAAATATTTCAAGTAAATTGGATAACGTTGAATTTGCTTGATTGAATAGTTTGGTACTTTATCCACTTAGCTCTCCTTTCGGTATTTTTTTACCGAGTACATTTTATCTTTAAATGTAATTTATTGTCAATAAAAGTATAACAAATTTTATATGTTGTAGGCAATATATAAAATGTAAGCGATTTCATTAGACGTTAGTATTTTTTTATAAACAAAAAAGACTATGAATTTCTAAATATCATAGTCTATTTTTGTCTTTTACTTATTGTATTTTTTGTGGTATGCTCTTACTAAATTGTTACCTTTTTTAGTATGACTACAGCAAGCACAATCGCCAGTTGGTAAATGTTTCACTTTTCTATAAATATAACGACCAATAATAAATGCTAGAAATAGGAGGGTTAAAATAATAACAATTATTTCTATTGGTTGCATATATTTATTCTACAACTAATGGATGTTTTTTATTGTAAAAGTGAATACCAACGATAACTAATGCGATAACTGCAGCAAAGATAAATACTGTCCACCACCATGAACCGATTACATAAATCATGCTAGAAACAATATATGATGTTCCAAGCCAAAATAAGATTGTTGTTAAGAATTTCTTTTTAGGTAATTCAGCTTTTGCTGTTGCACACGCTGCAAAGCAAGGAATAGTGGTCATATTGAATGCAATGAAAGAAATTAAAGCTGGAATTGTAATGCCAGTTCCTTGAATCATTGCAACTGCTGCTGCAACATCTCCACCATCGACTTCAACATCAATAGAAGCACCGATAATACAAGCTGCAAGAGCACCGAATGTAGCAATAACATTTTCTTTGGCAATAAGACCTGTTAATGCTGCAACAACGAATACCCAACCAAATGTTTTTAATTGTGAACCAAAGCCAAGTGGTGTGAATAATGGTTGCAAGAATTTTCCTATACCGGCAAGTATAGATTGATCTATTTGTTCATCTTCAAGGAAATTAAATGTCCATGTGAAGTGAGATAGAACCCAAATTAAGATTGTGGAAGCAAGAATAATTGTAAATGCTTTCTTAATAAAGTGTTTTGTTTTGTCCCATAGGTGAATCATTAATGATTTAAATTGAGGTGCATGGTAACTTGGAAGTTCCATAATAAATGGTGGGACATCTCCACGCATTGTTGTATTTCTCATTAAGATAATAGTAACAATTGCTGTTACCATACCAAGTAAGTACATTGAATATGTAATTAAGTCAGCATTTCCTACATTGAAGAATTCAACAATACCACCAGCAATAGCGGTTAATATTGGTAATTTTGCTCCACATGAGAAGAAAGGAATAACTCTAATAGTAGCTGTTCTTTCATTATCATCAGCAAGAGTTCGAGTATTAATCATAGCAGGGACTGAACATCCAAAGCCCATAATCATTGGCATAAATGCTCGACCTGATAAACCAAATTTTCTAAAGATACGATCAAGAATAAAAGCAACACGAGCCATATATCCAGAATCTTCAAGAATTGAGAAGAATAAGAATAAAACTAATATTTGAGGTAAGAATCCTAAGACAGCAAATAATCCACCTAAAACACCATCACAAATAAAACCAGTGACCCAAACAGCGTTACCTTCACTAGGTAACCAACCTCTTACTACATCAGTAAACCATCCTGTAATAGAATTTAAAAGGTTAGCTAAGATTACTCCAGGTGAATTGATTCCAGCATCAGTGTAAAATAATCCTTCGAATACTGTGCCACTAAAGCATGGCTCAACATCTGAGAAAAGTCCACCTAAGAAGAATAAATTTTCTGAGAATGTTAAATGGAATATAATAAATAAGATTAATAAGAAGATAGGAATACCAGCCCATTTATTAGTTAATACTTTATCAATTTTGTCTGATTTAGTTAAAACTTCTTTTTCTTTTGTTTTAGTTAAAACTGATGAGAAATTTTTTGAAATATATTTATATCTTTCATCAGCAACAATTGCTTCAAAATCTTTTCCAAAAGTATCATCAGAGAATGTATTTTTAAATTCTTCAACCATTGGTAATAAATCTTGGTGTGCTTTTGTTTCTAATTCATCGAGTTCTACAAGTTTTACTGCATGAAAAAGTGAATTTTCGATATGTTGTCCTTTAAAAGCAATTTTAACATCGTTGATTAAATGAGCTAATTTGCTATCTTTTAAGACAGTTGTACCTTCTCTATAACCATGCTTAGAAGCAAGATAAGCAACTTCCATTAATTTATTAATACCTTCTTCTTTTAAAGCGGATATTTCTACAACTGGAAGGCCAATTCTTTTTTCTAATTCTTTAGCGTTAATTGCTTCGCCTCTATTTTTTACTTCATCCATCATGTTTAATGCGATAACCATAGGGACATCAATTTCCATTAATTGAGTAGTTAAATAAAGATTTCTTTCAAGGTTAGTTGCATCAACGATATTGATAATACAATTTGGTTTTTCATCAAGAATAAAGTTTCTTGAAATTACTTCTTCAGGAGTATATGGTGATAAAGAATAAATACCAGGTAAATCAACAATGCTAATATGTTCTTCTAATTTTTTGTATGTACCTTCTCTTTTATCAACTGTAACTCCAGGCCAGTTACCAACATGAGCTGTTGAACCTGTTAAAGCGTTAAATAATGTGGTTTTACCACAGTTAGGATTACCTGCAAGTGCAAACTTTTTCATCTTAATCCTCCTTAACAAGCATTGTAACTAACTCTGCTTCTGTCTTTCTAAGTGTTAATTCGTATCCACGAATAGTAACTTCAATTGGATCACCTAGAGGAGCTTTTTTTCTTAAAATAACATCAGCGCCAGGAGTGACACCCATATCGAATAATCTTCTACGGACTCTTCCTTCCCCAATAACACTTTTAATTGTTCCTTTTTCTCCAACTAGAAATTCATTTAGTTTTTTCTCCATAAAATTCCTTCTTTCTTTATGCAACAAGTATTTTTGTTGACAAATTACTATCAAGAGCTAAACGTCCATCTTTAACAATGCAAATGACATTTCCTCCTGATTTGGATAAGACTTTAATTGTGGAATTAATAGTAATTCCTAAACTTTCAAGATGCTTTTTAGTTTTTTCATCTGCAAGAATTTTAACAACTTTTAAGTCTTGATCTAATGGTGCTAAAACGATTGGCATAATAATTTCCTTTCAACACATAGTTAGCTTTATCTAACTTTAAGTTAATTATAACTAACTGTTTTAAGATAATTCAATACTTTTCAATTATTTTTAATAAATAATAAATGTGAATAAATAATACATTTTATATAGTTATTAATATAAAATAAGTGATTATTTATGTAAAAAATTAATTGAATATATAATAAATATATAAAAAAATAATATCAGTATTGAAAATATTAATTTTTTAAAAATTTTATTATCACATTTTTTTTCTTGAATATATAATATTGATAAATATTCGAGGATTTTTATGAAAAGAAATTTAATTTATATTACATCATGCTTAATTCTTTTTAATTTATTTGCTTGCTCATCTAATAATTCTTCTATAGATGATACAAGTAATACTAGTCAAACTAGTGAAACTTCTTTTCTAGAAGCAGTCAATGCGACAAAAGATAACTTCCAATTAGATACTTATTATTATGAAGTAGATAATTTAAAATCTTATCTAAATCATTATCAACATAGTAATATTCGATACGATGGAAGTAAATCAATTTATTGGAAAAAATATGTAACTGCATATACTGAAGATAAAAATGAATTTGAAAAATTGTTAAATATTGATGATAATTATCAACAAATGGTTTTTTATCTTGAAGATGGAGTTCTTCAAGAAAGGTTAAAAAATGAAGAAGATGTTTGGAAACAATTTAATTATAAACCAACATTTAGTTTCGATGAAAAGATTACTGATTATATAATTGCTGATCATTACCATGAACAAGATGGATTTTATTATTTAAATGATGAATATTTAGGAACTGAAGAATGTTCTAGATTAACTGGATATTATGGATCCTATTCTTATTTAAATCAAATTTTTGATTATGTTTGTTTTTCTATCAAAGATGGAAAACTTGATGAATATAAGTTTAAAGTAAAGTTTACTAGTATGAAAACAACTACTTTTGATTATGATGCGAATGTTGAATTAACAGGAAAATTTTCTAATATAGGAACAATTGATTTAAAAGTTCCAGCTTTACCTGTTTATCCAGAAGATTTACTTCCTGAACAAAAAGAATTAGAAGAAGCTAAAATAAAGACTGAAAAAAATTATACTTATAATGAAAAATATAGTATTACTGATGAAAATGGTGAAACAAAAACTTATGATTTTATTGAACAAGTCAATAATCGTTCATTTAGAAATTATATGTATTCAGAATTTGCAGGATGTTATGTGGATTCTTATACTTATGATGTAGTAAGTATTAGTTTCTCTGGTGGTGTCCACACCACGACATATGATACATCTTTATATTATTATGATGATCATACTGAATATTATTCTAATGATATGGATATTGAAGATGATTCTGTTTCAAGTGTGGAAAGAATTGGAAGTAGCTTTGGTACAAAAATTTATACTTATAATGAAGAAGAAAAATATTATACTCCTAGATTAGAAAAACCAGAAAGATATAATCCTCGTAATGAAACATATCTAGATTATGCTTCTAAATCATTTATTCATGGTATTTATGGTGAATATACGACAAATGAAGGAGTTTCATATCATTATGATTTTATTGATTTAAAGTTCTATTTAAATGATGAAGGAGTTTTTTCTAAAGCAAGTTATGAATATGATTTAACAATCACTGAAAAAGGTATTTCTAAAGTTTATAAATGCTCTGGAACTGGCTTGTTCTCTAATGTTGGTACAACTTCATTTGATATTCCAACTGATCCAAATAATGATATAGAACTAGATGAAAGACTACAAGGGTTATATGATTCAATGAATTTAACTAATTATTCATATGAGGAAACTTATTCTATTTATGATGATAGTGACAATAAATTAGAATTATATGGAGTTGAAGGACAACCTGTTTATGATAATGTTTTAAAAGAAAAAGTAAATGGTAGAGATGTTTGTTTATCGCATTATGGATATGTTCCAAGAGTGGATAATCAAGAAGAATATGATGTTGAGTTTGTTGATGAATATTATCATTATGGTGATTATAACTTAGTTAGATCATATAAATTACAAAATTATGAACAATTATTCTTCAATTATGCAGGAACTTATAAATTTACTCCTTGCATTGAAGCATTAAAGAATTACTTAAAATATTTTAAATTTGTAAGAACAAGAACTATTAATAATCAAGAAGCATATGTTTTCTCTTTACCAGAAGTGTATGCTAAAATGTATGGATCAAGTATTGTTAGTAGTGTTGATGAAAATTCTTATACAAAATTCAATAGTTTAAATTTAACTATTATTGGTAATGAAATATATCAAATTTCTTATGATTATGATTATTATAATAAAACAGATTATATTGGTGTTTGTTCAGGCAAAATTAAAATAAATGGTTTCGGTACTACAGAAGTCAATATTCCTAATTTTAATGAAAGCGATTATGAAGTAACTACTCTACAAGATTCAGTTAATTTATTAAAAGATTCTTCTTATAACTACAAAGATTCAGCAAAAATTTCTTATTTTTCTAATAGAACTATTGGAAATTATATAAATATTAATAATTCATTTAATGTTACTAGTGAGCAAGAAAATGAATATTATTTAAATGATAATAAGCAATTATGTTTAGATATGAATCTTAAAGATAAAGATTATACGTTTGCAGTTTTATCAAAATTAGATATAGATATTTCCAAAATAGATCAAAGAAAATTTTATTGTGATAGTAATGGAACATTTGTTTTAAAAAGTGAATATAAAAATGAATTTTTTAAAGAGGTATTACCAATAGAAGAACAATTTGGTGAAGGTAATGTTCAACCTCAAAATATTTCTATTGATGCAAATGGAGCTATTTTACAAATTAATTTATCATACATTGTAAGATTTAAATTAGATGATGGAAGTTATGTAGTATTTTATATTACTCGTTCAATTTTAATTTCAAATTCACCAATTATTATGTAAGAAAGGGGATAATTAGATTATGAAAATGAAAAAATTATTATTAACAACTTTACTTGCTTCAACTTTATTAGTTGGATGCAATTCTACACCTACTTCAAGTGAAGTAACTGAACAATATATGATTTATCAAAAAGCTGTTGAAGAAGGAAAGTTTACAGGTACTTATGAAGAATGGCTAGCTTCTATTAAAGGTGAAAAAGGCGACACTGGAGAAAAAGGCGATAAGGGGGATCCTGGAGAAAAAGGCGATAAGGGAGATCCTGGAGAAAAAGGTGATAAAGGAGATCCTGGAGAAAAAGGTGAAGATGGAAAAGATTCACCTCATTATGGTGAAAAACATACAGTCACTTTTAGTTTAAACGATGATGAATTTTTACCAGCAAATACCTCTACTACTTTAGAAGTTAATTATGGAGATGTAATAAGTTTACCTATTCCTACTAAAGAAGGTTATACATTTGTTGGTTGGTTTACTGGCGATACTGTTAATGATGGACAATGGTTTAATCATACAGCGGTTTTTGATGATATTACTTTATTTGCTAGATTTGCTTTAACTGAATATACTTTACCAACTAATGTAAAAGTTGTTTCAGGCGAAAAGGAAACATATCATTATGGAGATGTTGTTACTTTGGAACCAGTTTTAAATGAAGGTGAAACTTTTAAAAAATTTACTTTTAGTTCTGTCTTTTTTAATCAAGGAGTGGAACAATTTACTTCCACATATTCTAGTAATTATCAATTAAAATATATTCTTGGTAAAAATACAAATTTACAAGTAGAAACTTTTGCTACTCCTACTTCCACTGATGGAACAGAAGGAACTTATATTGGAGAATTAAAAAATGGCGATGAAATATTAGAATTTACTATTGTTCTTGATGGATTAGGCTCATATTGGTTTAATGGTGATCGTTCTAGTATGGAAGTAAGTAATTTTGGTCATGTTGAAGATTGGGTAAGTGGAACAACAGAAAATTTATATTTTTCACCTTATATTGTTACAGGTAGTGAAACTGCTTTATATGATTCTTCAATTCATCTTAATGAAGAAATGCCTGATGGTAATCTTTATTCATATATTTTAGGTAAAGATGATCACGATGATAAAGAAGTTTATTTATGGTTAGATGGTAATAAATATGAAGAAAGTACTTGTGATTATGCTGGCACATATTCTGATGCAACTGTAACAATTAAAATTAATGAAGATGGAACAGGTACAATAACTGGGGATAGTTCTGTTAATGTTACTTCTTCAAAAAGAATAAGTGAAACCGTTATTGAATTAACTGATGAATATGGTGAAGTTTATAAACTTACTCTTCAAAGTGATGGAAAATATAAAATAAGATATGAGGATGAAACTCATTTATTAACATTTAAAGCTTATGTATTCCAATGGTTTGGAGTCTTTAAAGGAGTATATACTCCAGAAGAGGAAGAATGTGAAGTCAAATTAGTGGTTAATAAAGATAAAACTGCAGAAATTTATGTAAGTGGAATTAGTATAGGAACTTATGTAGTTAGTGAATATGACGATTCTTCACTTACTTTAATGGATGAATATAACGAAACAATAAAAGTCAGTTTACAACTAACAGGTTCTAATCAAGGAAAATATCGTTTACGTTTAGAAGATGGAACAGCTTATTTAACATTTACATCACTTGCAAATAATCCTTTAGAAGGTTTAACATTTACTGGAACATGTTCAGAAACTGAAGGAGAACATAAATTTGTTTTCAAAGAAGATTTTAAAGTAGATTATTATTGTGATGGTGCTCTTACATATGAAAATATGAAAGTAGATATTTCAAATTATCCTACTTCAATTGTTCTTATTGATGCTAATGATGAAGCAATTACATATACTTTAACTTTTACAAACGAAACAACTTTTACAGTTAACATGAAAGATGATTGTAGAAAAGTAACATATACTAAAAAATAAAAAAACTTTAGAAGTATAAAATTATTAGACATGGAAAGAAATCCTAAAATTAGGTATAAATTCCATGTCTTATTTTTTTAATAAAAATAGAAATGTAGTATTTTTTCTTATTTTAATGTGAAAAACTTTTATAAAAATAAATATTTTAATTGTATTAACTTTATAAAGCAATTATATTTATTTTGTAGTTAGATTTGACTAACTTATAGTTAGTTATATCTAACATTAAGGAAATTATATATTAAAAAATTTAATTTAATTTTAGGTTTATTGCTTTCTAGTGCTACTATTATTGGTTTATCTTCTTGTGGAGAAACAGTAAATAATGCAATTAAAGATTTTACTGTTCAAGAAGTTAATAATGTTAGTTATGGTGATGAAATCGATTTTTCTAAATTAGTAAGTATAGAAACTGACTCGGATGTAGCTTTTTTTAAAGTTAAACTTACTTCTTTAACTCCTTCTACTATTAGTATTGATTCTGAAAAATCTTCTATTGCTATTGTTATTGGTGTAGGAGAATGTTCAGTTAAAGTTAATGTGGGTAATTTAGAAAAAACTGTTAGTTTTACTAGTTATGCGACAGTAAGCTCTATTTCTGTTAAAAGAGTAACTACCACTTTAAAAGTTGGCGATAGTATAAATCTTGATGAATATGTTGCAATTAAAGTTGCATCCCCTAAGGGAAGCCAAGGAGCTTATTTTGCAACTTCTAAAAATGAAGATGTTGCTTTAATTAGTCAAGATGGAAAAACGGTTAATTTAGTTGGTCCAGGTGATTTAACTATAGAAATTCAAGATGTAACTGGTAAAAGAAAAGGATATTTAACTGGAAAAGTTTATTCTCAAATGCAACTTGATGTTAAAGAATTTGCTTCTAAAATAAAAAATAATTATTATGTTTATTCTTTTTCTAATAGTTCAAAAAGTTTTGCTAAATATTTTCCATCTATTCATACAGAAAATTATGCTGCTTATCCATATTATTAT
>FR889447.1:84430-87463 GCA_000432895.1 Firmicutes bacterium CAG:449
ATATTATTATTATTTTGGTGGAACTAAATATGAAGATGAACCTTATCAAGGAATGTTAGCATTTTCTGATAATGAAGTTTATAGTTTTGGAGCGGATGTTATTCGTTCTGCTCAAGATAAAAATTATACTTTACCAGATGTTACAAAAATGAATATTGGTTCAAAAGAACAATATGAAAAGAGCCAATATTATCAATTTATGAATTATGACTCTTCTTATTTAGATAAATGTACAGTGCATTATGATAGTAATAATGAAGAAGATTATATTGAAATGCCTTTTACTGCTAATAATTATAGTTTAGCTTTAGGTGATTCAATGGGAATTTCTTTACCTAATAATGCTTATAGTAAAATTGGTATTACAGTAGGAAAAGCTTTTGATGGTGATGAAGATGATTCTTTACTTATTTATATGATTGATGAAAACGATAATATTGTTAATGGTGGAGCCATTACTAATGTTGGAAAAGCTAATTATCAACCTTTAACTGATTTTGTAAATAATCGAAATAATATTCCTAATCCAATTGATTCTTCTAATATGAAAGATAGATTACAAACAATTATTAATTCTAATAACTATACTGTTACTTCTAGAACATTTATTGCCGATGATTCTGGTAAAGAATTAACTTTTGCAGAAGCTGTTAATTTATACGCTCCATTACATACTTTATATTATTCAGGGACAGGTAAATATACTCAAGATGCAATGCTTATTAGAAATGTTGAATCATTCCAAGGTTTTGAAGGACAACCAGATAGATTAAAAGTTTATGCCTATAAAAATAAAGATAATAAAGCTTATGAAGTAAATTATGATGAAAGTAAAAATAGTTATTCTTTAGGTGATTATTTGATTGATACTTCTAATAATCCTCTTACTTCTTATAAAGACACCTTTAATGGATTATATAATTTCAATTTCAATGATTTTAATGAATTTGTAATGTTAAAATTAGAAGAAAATACTTATACATTTACAATTGGTAAAAACTCTAAAAAAGGTAGTGAAAATTTAAGAAAGTTAGTTAATTTTGCTAACCCTGATATGACTGAAAGTTTATTTCCAACTAATACAAATGATAATGCTTTTGAAGCAGGATTTGCTGGTAATGGTACATTTACTTTAAATGAAGATGGTGGATATACATTTACTTATTATTCTTCTAGACTTGGTACTACTACTGCAGGAACTTCTATTTCCTTTAGAATGTGTATTGAACTTACTGTAAGCAATGTTAATTCTACTGTAATTGATGAACTTAAAGATTTATAATTGGAGGTTTTAATGGAACATATATTAAAAAAAACAATTATTTTATCATCATTTTTAGTGTGTTTAGTTGGTTGTAATGGTACTAGTAATGATTCTAATTATCATTACACTTTAAATACGGCAATTTCTTTATCTCCTAAAGCATGGAATGTTCATAATTGGGAAACTAGTGATGAAAATTTTATTCCTTCTTATACAGGAATGGGATTTTATGCCGTAGTTTTAAATGATACTAAAGATGGTTATAAAATTGTTAATGAAATGGCTAGTAGCGCTCCTATTGATGTTGGTAGTAAAATAACTAAAGAAGAAAAAAACTTATATGGTTATGTTGGCCAAGTTGGGAGTAATTATGTTTATGATATTGAATTGAATCCTTTAGCTTGTTTTGAAAATAATGAACCAATTAAAGCTCAAAATTATGTTGATTCTATGGAAAGATTACTTTCACCTAAGATGACTAATTTTAGAGCGGATACAATGTATGCTTCAAATTTAGTCGTGGCTAATGCTGAAGAGTATTTTAAGCAAGGTAAAATTACTACTGAACCATTATTTGATTATATTAAAACTAGTGAAGATGGTTACCCAAGTGATTCAAGTTTATTAACTGATAATGTTTATATTTTAAATTTAGGAGCAAGTGGAGGTTATTTTAATACAATTTTTCCTACTCAATCTTCACAAGGATCATTTTATTCATGTTTAGCTAATCGTACTCGTGCTTCAACTGATCAAGCAGAACTTGCCGCTAAAAGAATAATTGATGCTACTCAATATTATATTTTCAATTATACTGATTTTTCTAATAAATCAGGTTGGGAAAATGTTGAAAAATATAGTGATATTAATGATGATGATAAGTTAAATCTTGATATTGATATTTATAATTTTGATTCTAATAAAGTTATTGTTAGAAAATCATTAAATCAAACAATGGACGAAAATGATGAATCAACTTTTGAAACTTATTCTAGTAAAAAATTAATTGAAGATTTACAAATGTTTGTTTCTAGTTTAGGTAATAATGTGGGAGTAATGTCAAAAGATTGGGCATGGAAACTTCCATTATTTGCTCATAAAGAAAATAATCAAGAATGTAGTTTTGATAAAGTTGGAATTAAAGCAATAGATGATTATACAATTAGACTATATTTAAAAAGAAAAATTACCATGTTTGATTTACAGTTTTCTTTAACTAGTAATTGGCTTGTTTATGTACCTTTATATGATGAATTAACTAAACCAATTCCTGGATCAAATATGTATGCTACTCAATATGGAACTAGCAATGTTAATAATTATGTTTCTTATGGACCATATCGCTTAGAAACATTTGTTAGAGATTCTTCTATTGTTATGGTAAAAAATGAAAATTGGTATGGTTATAATGATGGAAAACATGATGGATTATATCAATGCGATAGAATAGTAGCTAAAATTATTGCTAATCATGCTACACAAAAAATGATGTTTTTAAAAGGAGAATTAGATTCTCTTGAATTACAAAAATCAGATATTAGTGATTATGGAAAATCTTCTAGAGTAAGATTTGTTCCAGAATCTTATACTCAAAAGATTTCTTTTAATAGTGATCGTACTAGATTAAAAGCTAGACAAGATCAAACTTCTCGAACAGATGATAATAAAACTTTATTAAGTAATTTAAAATTTAGACAAGCTCTTTCTCTTTCTATTGATCGTAAAGAATTTGCTTCTAACGCTACAGCGGGTAGCCAAGCTTTTACAGG
>FR889447.1:87515-89309 GCA_000432895.1 Firmicutes bacterium CAG:449
ATTCTAAAGAAGGTATTTCTTATCGTTCAACTGAACAAGGAAAATCAGTTTACAATAAAGTATATAGTAAATTAGGTGGAGAAGAAGGTGGAGAAATTTTAAATCTTGAAGAAGTAAAAAATGGTTATACAGACAATCGTAGTGGATATAATTTAAAATATGCTCAAAAATTAGTTCAAGAAGCTTTAGAAGAAGAAAAAAATAAAGAAGATGGTTATAGAGATGGTCAAACTTTAGTTATTGAATTTTTAGTTAGCCAAACTCCTAGTGAATCAGAAACTGTTAGAGATGCAATTAATTATTTAACTACTGCTTTTAATAAAGCATGTAATCCAAGTAATTTAAAAGTAGAAATTAACGCTAAAAAGGATGAAGATTATTATAATACTGCTTCTAATGGTAATTTTGATATGATTTATTCAATTTGGGGTGGCGCGGTTAATAATCCTTATGGATTAATGCAAGTTTATGCTGATGCACATTTTGCTAAGAATTGTGAATATGGTTTTAAAGGTAAACAAGATCAAATATCATTAGAAATTGAATTTTCTGATGGTAGTAAAGCTACTAAAACTTTTTATGCTTGGTTTGATGATATTATTAAAAACTTAGTTGAACCAACAAAAAATGAAGGTGAAACTTGGACAGAAGAACAAATAGAAAATTATAATCGAATTCATACTAAACGTTTAGATGTTTTAGCTGGTCTTGAAGCAGGTGTTTTATCTAGATTTGAAGCTATTCCATTAGTGGCTAGAAGTAATGCAAATATTAATTCATTCAAAGTAGAAAATGGAACTGATACTTATGTTACATTTGTCGGATATGGTGGAATTAGAGAATCAACATTTAATTATACTGATGAGCAATGGAATTCATTTTTAAGAGCTCATAATAATAATTTAACTGAGGAATATAAATTGTAATGTCACGTAACAAAAAAGAACTTCTTGTATATATATTTAAAAGAATTGGTTTAATGCTATTTTCTTTTTTTATCATATTAACAATATGCTTCTTTTTAGTGCGTTTGCTTCCTAATACTGATTCAACTTCGGTTGGTCAAGATCAAACCATGTATGAAAGAATGTTAAAGGCTTATGGAAGATATAAACCCTTACTAGTTCAATATGGCTTATTTTGGAAAAATTTATTTTATCCTTATTTTACTGATGAAAATGGTGTGACTTATGAATTATCACGATTTGGTTATTCTTGGAAAATTGAAATGATGGCTTCGCCATTAGATATGCTAGTGGAAAGATTTCCACCTACCATTATTATGAATATTTACTCTTTATTAATTTCTATTCCTTTAGGAATTATTTTAGGAGTTTTAATGGCTTTATTTAAGAATAAAAAATTTGATTATATTATGAATATAATTGTCATGTTTTTTATTTCTATTCCTTCGTTTGTAGTTGCTTTTTTTATGCAATATCTTTTCTATTATAAATGGCATTTAATTCCTTATGCGACTATGCCTTCTTTAACTAGTGGAATGACTTGGTTTTCACCTTCGATTCAACAAGCCATGATTTTACCAGTAGTTACTATGAGTTTAGGAACTATTGCTGGATTTAGTAGATTTACTCGAGCAGAACTTAGTGAAATTTTATCTAGCAATTTTATGGTTTTAGCACGTAGTAAAGGTTTATCAAAATTTGAAGCAATTGTTTTTCATGGTTTAAGAAATAGTTTTGTACCAATTTTTCCAATGATTTTAGGTCAAATTATTTCAATTTTTAGTGGCTCAGTAATTATTGAACAAATATTTGGGGTTCCTGGAGTGGG
>FR889447.1:89323-101504 GCA_000432895.1 Firmicutes bacterium CAG:449
GGTTCCTGGAGTGGGTTCGATTTTTTTAAAATCTATTACTTTAAGAGATTATGATGTGTTTTTATTTGTAGGAATGTTTTATACCTTTATTGGTTTATTGGGTAGTTTAATTGTTGATATTTCTTATGGAATTATTGACCCAAGAATTAAAGTAATGGGGAGAAAATTATCATGAAAATAAAAGACTATAAATTGAAAGAAAATACTTCTATAGAAGAAGTGAATAAAGAAAATTTTGTTTTGTATAAAAAAGAAGAAACAGTTAAAGAAGTTAAATTAACTAAACATGGTTATTTAAATCTTTCTTTAAAAAAATTTGTTAAAAATAAAAGTGGGATTGTTTCTTTTATTATTTTAAGTATTATTTTTATTTATTCTTTATTAACTATTTGTTTTTCTCCATTTATGAAAGTAGATAAGCTTGAATATGGTAATGATGGATTTAAACTGGCTAATTTAAAACCAAGAATTACTGAACATTATCAAGGTGGATTTTTAGATGGAACGTATCAAAGAAATGTTAATGATGCGACTTATTATTTATTAAAACATTATGAAGGAAATAGAAAGCCAATTGTTGTAGATTATGGTGAAGTTAAAAATGATGAATTTAATTTATCACAAGGTAATCATTCTATTCAATTTGATTCTTATGCTTTAGGTAGTGCAATTGTTAATTTATCAAAAGATGAATATGATATATTAGTTAATTATGAACAAGAAAATAATCTTGATATTATTCAAAATTATGTTAGTTATGATAATTATTTAGTTGAATTTAGAAATCAGTTAAATGAAGAAAATTATTCTGAACAATTAATCAATCAAACTATTTCTAATTTAGAAAATTATTACACGACAAATGCCAATGTTTATTATAAAGTTGATTGTTTAAGAAATAAAAATAATAAAATAATTAATAATAATATCTTTTTACCGAAATATGAAAATAATCATCTTGTTACTTTATATGGAGATAAAGTTAATATAAGTAATGGAACATATAAAGTGAGAGTGGATTTTCTTGAATATTTTAAATATAAATATGGGTTTACTCCAAATTTTATTTTTGGTAGTAATTCGGCTGGACAAGATTTGTTTTCTCGTTTAGCAATTGGTATTTTATTTTCTTTATCTTTAGGAATTATTGTTTCTTTAATTAATTTTGTTTTAGGAATTATTTATGGTTCTATCAGTGGTTATTATGGAGGAAAAGTTGATTTAATTATGCAACGTATTTCAGAAATAATTGCTAGTATTCCTTCTACGATTATTTTAGTTATTTTTAGTGTTTATTTTTCTAATATGCCGAATATTAGTAGCTCTTTTGGAGTTATTTTAGGCTTGTTTTTAGCGTTTATTGCTACTGGATGGATTGGAGTGGCTTCCTCTACAAGTATGCAATTTTTTAGATATAAAAATCAAGAATACGTTTTAGCTAGTAAAAGTTTTGGAGCAAAAGATAAAAGAATTATTTTTCATCATATTTTACCTAATGCTATTGGAACAATTATTACTTCTTCAATTTTAATGATTCCAAGTGTGATATTTTCTGAATCATCATTAACTTTTTTAGGAATTATTGATTTGTCTAGTAGTTGAATTACCTCTATTGGTCAATTGTTATCAGAAGGAAATGATAAATTAGGGACAAGTGAAGCATATTTACTTTTATATCCATGTGTAATTATTGTGATTTTAATGATTACATTTAATATGTTAGGTAATGGTCTTAGAGATGCTTTTAATACCACTTTAAAAGGAGATTAAGATGAGTTTATTACAAGTAAATAATTTAAGAATATCTTTTAAAACTAATGGTGGAATTTTAAAAGCCGTTAGAGGAGTTTCTTTTTCTTTAGATAAACAAGAAGTAGTCGCATTAGTAGGTGAATCTGGATCAGGAAAATCAGTTACCTGTAAAGCAATTATGCAATTACTAGATAATAATGCTTATTTAGAAGAAGGAGAAATACTTTTTCATAATAAAGATGTTTTACGTTTAAAAGAAAAAGATTTGAATGCTTTAAGAGGTTCACAAATTGCTTGTGTTTATCAGGATAGTCAATCAACTTTAAATCCTTTAATGCAAGTAGGAAAACAAGTTGAAGAAGCTATAAAGAAAAAAGAAACTAAGACAAGAAAAAAAGCAAAAGAATATTTATTACAATATAAACGTGTTTTAAAATATTTATCTAACAATGAAAAAGATTATGTTTATAAATTAAATGAAAAAAAAGAGATTAATCGATTAATTGATTTAGTTAAAGAATTTGATTTTAATGATGTTGAAACTTTTTCTTATGAAAAAACTTGTTTAACAATAAAAAAAATAAATAAACAAATAAAAAAATTAGTTAAAAATCCTCTTTATAATTTTAATGAACTTTTGTTATATCAAAATCAATTTAATAATTTTATTTTAAATTATAAAAAAGCTATTGAAGAAGAAAATGAACAAAATAAATTATTTGCCAAATATAATGTGTCCTCTTATTATGATTTACCTTTAAATGAACGAGCTCAAAATAAAGAAAAAATCATTTTACCAATTGATGTTTATCATAAAATGAAAAAAGAAGTAATTGCTTGTTTATCTTATTTAGAAAAAGGAATTGAAGTTTTTAATTTTTCTTATGAAGAAGAAAAAAGAAATCTTGATTTATTAAATAAAAAAATGACAAAATCTGAAATACATCAAAAAGTTGTTTCGATTTTTAAAGAAGTAGGTATTACTTCTCCAGAAGAAAGATATTATTTACATCCATTTGAATTATCTGGTGGATTACGTCAAAGAGTAATGATTAGTATTGCTTTAGCAAGTGATCCAGAAATTTTAATTTGCGATGAACCAACGACTGCTTTAGATGCGACAATTCAAAAACAAATTATTGATTTATTAAAAAAGTTAAAAAGAGAAAGAAATCTTTCTATTATTTTTATTTCACATGATTTAGGCGTGGTTGCTAATATTGCCGATAAAGTATTTATTATGTATGCTGGGAAAATTGTTGAAAAAGGCACGGTTTATGATATTTTTTATGATCCTAGACATCCTTATACTTGGGCTTTACTTGGCTCAGTACCGACTTTACAAACTGAAGGTGAATTATCATATATTAAAGGTAATGTTCCAAATATGTTAATTCCTGCACGGGGAGATAATTTCGCTCAGAGAAATATTTATTCTTTAAAACAAGATTATTTGTCTTTTCCAAAGATGGTCAAAATATCTTCTAGTCATTCTGTAGCATCTTTTTTATGTTATGAAGAAGCAAATGAAGTAAATAAACCTTTGCAAATTAAAAATAGATTAAAACATTATGTTGAATTTGATGGAAGAAATATGCCACTTTATGATAACAAGAAAAATAGCATTCTTGAGGAGGTAAAAAATGAACTCCAATAAAATATTAGAAGTTGAACATGTTAATAAAAGTTTTTATTTATCAAAAAAAGAAAAATTAAAAGCCGTTAATGATGTTAGTTTTTCTTTATATGAAAATGAAACGTTAGGAATTGTTGGTGAATCTGGATGTGGAAAAACTACTTTAGCTAGATTAATTGTTTCTTTATATGAAGTTGATGAAGGTAAAATAATTTTTAATAATGAAATAATTAATAAAAATTATTATTCTAATGAATTAAAAAAGTTGAAAAAATCTAAATTAGATAAGAAACAATTTTTAATAGAAAAAGAAAAACTAAAGAATTTATCATATGGTGATAGTAATAGTGTGCAAATGATTTTTCAAGATCCGATTGCTTCAATTAATCCAAGGATGTCAATTTATGATGTTATTAAAGAAGGATTAGTGATTCAAGGAGAGAAAGATGAAAACATTATTGCAAAAAAAGTTTATAATGTTTTAGAAAAAGTTGGTCTATCTAAAGATATTATTAATCGTTTTCCTAATGAATTTTCTGGTGGGCAACTTCAAAGAATTGGAATTGCTAGAGCGTTAATTATGAATCCAAAAATTATTATTGCTGATGAAATAGTTTCTGCTTTAGATGTTTCAATTCAATCACAAATTATTAATTTACTTAATGAAATAAAAAAAGAAGGATTATCTATTATTTTTATTGCCCATAATTTAAATATTGTTAAGTATTTCTGTAATCGAATTATTGTGATGTATAAAGGACAAATTGTGGAAATGGCTCCTAGTGAAGAATTATTTAATAATCCTTTACATCCTTATACAAAAAAACTAGTGGAGTCAATTCCTTTACCTGATCCAAATATTGAAAAAAGCAAAAAAGAAAGTAGTGAAATATTTGATTATATTATTGAAGAAAATAGTTTTTTAATTGAAGTAAAAAAAGATCATTTTGTTAGAGGTATCAAAGATGAAAAAAATTAAATTAGTTTGTTTATTAAGTTTATTTTGCTGTAGTTGTAGTGAGGTTTCTACTTCTAGTATTCAACAAAATAACTCCATTCAAAAATTAGAAGTTAATTACACCAATGTAAAAGATACATATTTTCTTGGTGAAAAACTTGATTTATCTTCTTTAGATGTAGTTATTAAGGAATTTGTTGATGGTGCATGGCTAGAAAAAGAACATGTAGAAAATTGGACTTCTTCTATTCAAAATGGAACAATTTTAAATGAAGAAGGTGAAATTAAAATCACAATTTCTTATTTAGAATTTGTACCAGTATCTTTTTATATTTTAGTTTTAAATCGAGATAAATATTTATCTAATGATGATTTTTCTAAAGCTAGTAATGAATATAATGTTTCTTTATTTGGAAAAAATACATCTTCTCCTTATTTAGATCCTTTATCTTTAGATAATAAAGTTTTAGTTGTACCTTATTATTTTACTGAACAAGAAGAAATGGCAACTGAAGAAAATAGAAAGAAAATTGAAGATGTTTTCTTCTCAAGTGAAAATAAACCATATAGTGTTAAATCTTATTATGAAACATCTTCTTATCATAAAACTAATTTTGATGGAGATGTCATTAATTGGATGAAATCATCATATCAATCTGATAAATTGATTCAAAATGGAGGATATGATGCGGCTAAAGATATTTATGAACAATATCAAAAAGAATATCGAAAAGATAATCATGGTATCTTAGGAAAAGACGCGAAATCTTTATCTTATTATGATTCCAATAATGATGGAGCAATTGATTTATTATGGATTATTTATTCTCGTCCAATGGAACATACTTCCACTAATCAATGGTGGGCGTATACTTCTCATGAAGGTGTAGGACTTTCTTTGAATGTTAATAATCCTGTTCCAAAAACTTTTTGTTGGGCAAGTTTTTCGTTTATGAATGATAATTATGATCCTCATACTTACGTTCATGAAACTGGACATGCTTATGGTTTAGTGGATTATTATGATTATAATTCATATTGGTCATGTATGGGTGGAGTTGATATGATGGACAATAATATCGGTGATCATAGTGGATTTTCTAAATTTTCTTTAGGATGGACTTCTCCATTAGTGGTTAATAAATCTTCAATTATAAAACTAAAAAAATATTCTTCTAGTGGTGAATTTATTTTATTACCAAGTCAAAATTATAATAATACACCTTTTGATGAATATTTGACTTTAGAGTATATTTCTACTGATAATTTAAATTCTATTGATTATTATACTGGTTATAATGGAGTAAGTGGTTATAAAGAAGGGGGAATTAGAATTTCTCATATTGATGCAAGAGTGAAAAATGATAATCGTTATATTCCTTTAGATGATATTCAAAAGGCAACAAATTATATCGCTGATAATTCTTATTTTGGAAGAAATTCTTCAGGTAAAGCTA
Organism: Firmicutes bacterium CAG:449; assembly: GCA_000432895.1. GTDB lineage: Bacteria > Bacillota_I > Bacilli_A > RFN20 > CAG-449 > CAG-449. The sequence goes on from FR889447.1 coordinate 95,127, forward strand.
GCTCTACGACCACAGATTTTTTTGAAGGTCATTTAAATGATTCTAATGTAGATCGTTCTTATTATTTATTAGGAGTAATTTCAGCATCTTTTGATGAAACTAGATATAATATGAATTCAAAAGTTTATTGTGATGATTCTTCTTTATTTAAAAAAAATAGTGAATTTTCTTTAGATGATGGTTATAACATTTTTATGCCTAGTTATTCTTCTTTATGGAATAAAGCAAGAAGTCATGTTTTAAATAATGATGATTATAAAACAGTGATTGATGAAAGTTTAAAATGTTCTTATTATGTTATAGTTTTAGATATAAATGAAGAAGAAGCAACATTATTAATTGAGGTAAAATAAAATGAATAAAAAATGTTTATATTTAATTTTTCCATTATTACTTGTCGGATGTGGAGAAAATGTTTCTAGTGTCGGTGAAAAATCAATTATTTTATCAAGTGATAAATATGATTTAATGATTGATGAAGTTAGTTTAATTAATGCTAGAACTATTAATTTTTCAGGTGATGTTATTCTTGAAAGTAGTGATAATTCAATTGTCCAAGTTTTACAAGATAATTATATAAAAGCTTTAAAAGAAGGTAATGTTACTATTAAAGCGACTAGTAAAGACGATAAGAGTGTTTTTGCTAGTATTGATATTAGTGTTAATAATGAAAGTGATTTAATTGATTTTAATTATTATAAATTTGATCAATATCCTTCTAGGAATAAATCATTAAATTCTTTAGGAGCACAAAATGTTTTAGTTTTACCAATTTCTATTAAGGGCTTTGAAAATAATGCGACAGAAAATACTTTAAATAGAATTAAAAATGCTTTTAATGGTGAAACAACTTGGGAAAGTGTTTCTTCATTCTATAGTAAAAGTAGTTATAATAAGTTAAATTTTAATTTTGTCGTAGCTAACCAATGGTATCAATCAAATCTTACACCTTTAGAAATTGAACAAAGAAAATTATATGATGATTGTGGAACTTCTTATTTAGTGGAAGATGCTTTAAATTGGTATAAAGAAAATTATAGTAGTGATTTTAATAAATATAATAAGTTTGATAGTAATAATGATGGTTTTGTTGACGCTATATGGGCTATTTATAGTGCACCAAATCAAACAAAACATGACTATTCAGATTTAATTAATTTTGATAAAACTTTAATGTGGGCTTTTACTGCTTCTAGTAGATTAAATTTATCTAATAATGGTAATTTATCTAGTCCAGTAAGTAAAATGTTTTCTTGGGCAAGTTATGATTTTATGGATGGTTATCAATTAGAAAATTCTATTGATACTCATACTTATATTCATGAAACTGGTCATCAATTAGGTTTAAAAGATTATTATTGTACAATTGGTAATAAAGATTTACCATATCCTTCTCCTTTTGGGTGTGTAGATATGATGGACAATAATATTGGTGATCATTGTGGATTTTCTAAATATGCTTTAGGTTGGATTGAACCAAAAGTAATTAAAGATGAAGCTATTATTGATTTAAAGCCATTTGAAGAAAGTGGAGATGTTTTATTGTTAACAAATGATAATTTTAATAATACTCCTTTTGATGAATATTTTTTAGTGGAGTATTTAACTCCTACTGGACTTAATCAAAAAGATTATTCTTCTTATTATGTGGATAATTCTTTACAAGGTTATTCTAAAAATGGAGTTAGAATTTCTCATGTTGATAATCGAGTAGTATCTACTAAGGGAGGATTCCATTATTGTAATAATGTTGATGATTTTATTAATGATCCTTTTTCAAATACTAATTTTACTACCTACACTCCATATGTTGAAGAAGGTGGAGATAGACCAATGTATCAAAATACTTTAATGCAAAAAAATTATAAAGAAAGTGATTATAATATTTTTTCTCCTAATCGTGGATATTTTTATTCTATTTCATATAAAAATAATAAAAGAAAACAAAATCCTGATGATTCATTATTTTATGAAGGAGAGTCTTTTTCTTTAGAAGAAGATTCACCATATTTAGATTTAATGCCTCGTAAAAGTAATAAATTAGATAAGTATGGAGCTCGTAATGATTATAATTTAAATGATAAAGAAATTGTTCCTGATGAAAGTGATGTTTTTGATTATAAAATAGAAGTTATTTCTCTTAATGATGATTATGCAAGAATAAAAATTACGAAAATTTACTAATTTTTTACCATTAAATATAAATTAAACTTTCTTTTCATATATTTAATTTAATATAATTAGTTAAAGGAAAATATTATGAAAAACTTAATTAAAATTTTAAAAGGTGTATTAATTGGTATTGCAGCGATTGTTCCTGGCTTTTCTGGTGGAACGATTGCTTGTATTGTTAATTGCTATGATGAAATTATTGAAGCAATAAGCGACATAAAATCTCATTTTAAAAAATCAATAATTACTTTATTACCTTATTTATTAGGTATTTTAATTGGAGCTTGTTCATTGTTTCCTATTTCTTGGGGAATCAATAATTACCCATTAATTACAATTTCTTTATTTGCTGGTTTACTTATTGGTAGTTTACCATCATTTTATTTAAATATTAAAGGTAAAGCGAATAAAACTAATTTATTATCTAGTTTTATTTGCGGAGGAGTTTTCCTTATTTTAATTATTGTTAATTTATTTGTTGGTTCAGGTAATTATGTTGATATTAGTTTGAATCCATGGTGGGCTTATATTGTGATGATTATCGTAGGAGCAATTGGCTCAGCTGCTTTGGTAGTGCCTGGTATTTCTGGATCAATGGTCTTAATGATTATGGGTTTTTATAATCCTTTGATGGATACAATTAAAGGATTTTTAAGTTCAGTGTTATTATTAATGGGCATTAATGCAAGTTTTGATTTTGCTTCTAGTAATATGTTAGAAGTTATTGGTAAAAACTATATATTACCTTCACTTGGCTTATTAGTTTGCTTTGTTATTGGGGTAATTTTAGGATTTTATCTTATTTCTAAATTAATGAAATATTTATTAAGTAAACATCGTGATGCGACATATTTTGCTATTTTTGCTTTTATTGTAGTTTCACTTGTAGCAATTTATGCAGTTGAAAGTTATTATCAAAATTTAAGTGCTGTTAAAATTATTTTAGCAATTGTCTTTTTAATTTTAGGATTCTGTGCTTCTTATTTTTTAACAAAACTAGCAGATAAAAAGAAAGGTCAAGAAGATGTATCAAGATAAAGAAATTTCAATGTGGATTCTTGATAATATTACTAATAAATATGGTTTTGTTGGTCAAATTAGTAAAATATTATCTGAAATAAATTCTTTTGGTCAAATGTGGCTTGTTATTTTAATAGCCTTACTAATTTATGAATTCAAAAAGAATAAAAAGTTTAATTTTAATTTATTATTAAGTGTTGTCCCAGTTTTATTAATGTGGATTTTATGTGAATATGGTATTAAAAATTGGGTTAATAGACCACGTCCTTATCAAGAAATAGAAGGATTTTTAACATATATTGATAGTATTAATTATAAGCATCCTTCTGGAGCATCTTTTCCTTCTGGTCATACTTTAGTGGCTTTTGCTAGTGCTTTTATTATTTCTTGTTATGATAAAAAATATCTTCCATATGCATATATAATAGCGACTTTAGTGGCTTTATCTAGATTAATTTTAGGAGCTCATTATCTTTCTGATATATTTGCAGGAATTGGTTTAGGTACTGTAGGTGGGACATTAGGCGTGGCATTTGGAAAATTCTTTGGTCAAAAATTAGATAAAAAAGTTTATAAGGAAAAAAATAATGAGGCTTGATAAGTATTTATCTAATGCAGGTATAGGTTCACGTAAAGACGTGAAAAAAATGATTAAAGATGAAAGAGTATTAGTTAATAATCATTTAGTAAAATCTGAAAAATTTAATGTCGATGAAAATAAAGATATTGTTTTATTAGATAATCAAAAAATTGATTATCGTCAATTTTATTATGTTTTAATTAATAAACCTCAAAATTATGTTTCTTCAACATTAATGGAAAGAAATTATCCACCTATTACTGATTTAGTTAGTGAATATAGTTTTGCTAATCTTTTTCCAGTTGGAAGATTAGATGTTGATACCGTCGGTGTTTTGCTTCTTACAAATAATGGTACTTTAGCGCACAAATTAATTTCGCCTAAATATCATGTTGATAAAGTGTATCTAGTAGAAACTGATTATCCTTTACAAAAAGAAATGATTGTAGCTTTTGAAAAAGGGGTTATTTTAGATGGAGAAAGATTATTACCGGCTAAATTAGAAATTTTATCTACAAATAAAGCAAGAGTGACTATTCATCAAGGGAAATATCATCAAGTTAAAAGAATGTTTGCTCATTATGGACTAACTGTTATTGCTTTAGAAAGAGAAAAGTTTGCTTTTTTAACTAAAGGTAATTTAAAACAAGGTGAATATCGTTTATTAACTGATGAAGAAGTTAATAATCTTATTTCTTTAGTGGAGATGAAATAAAAATTATGAATGAAAAGAAAAAATTAGATCAAGATTTAGAAAGTGTTTTTCATATGAATGCAAAAATGGAAGAAATAGAAAAGAAAATGACTTTCAATGAACCTAAAAAATCATCTAAATCAAAAAATAAGAAACAAAAACAATAAAAAGTGTATATTATAATTCAGAAATTGGAAGATTTATTTCGCCTGATAGTGTGGATTATCTATCTAACGAAGTTGTCAGTGGAATTAATTTATATTCCTATGCTAAAAATAATCCGATTATGTATTATGATCCATCTGGTCATATTGCTATTTCTACATTGATACTATGTGGTTTAGCGCTAGTTGGCATGGGATTAACTATTGGAGGAGTTGCTTCTGATAATAATGTGTTGACAGCTATTGGCTTAACCATGGTTGCTGTTCCTGCTTTAATAAGTGGAATTGGTGCATTATTTAGTGGTGCAACATACTTGAGTATTATTGGTGGTGTTACGACGGTTGCAGGAATTGGAACAGGAGTGTTTGCTACTGCGGAATATCAAGAAGCATTTACAGGTAATAACTGGATGTTAGATGCCGGCATGAGTGAAGAATGGTACAATGGATTAATGCTAGCAACCGCAGCAATCGCTACTGCTGGAACAATAGCTACTGGTGTATTAACAAATGTTGGAAATGCTGCTACACCTAATCAAATGATGAATAGTTTTAACAAGCATCCAAATAGATGGAAATTAGTGAAAGAATTAGTTGAACCAGGAAGAGGTGCAAATAAAGGCGGCATTTCTACTTATTCAAATTATATTAATAAATGGGCTGGCTCAAAATTAGGTATTCACAAAATTATTAGAGGTGGAAGATTTGTTCATGGGCCACATTTTCATCCATGGTTTTAGGAGGAATAACATATGACAAATAAAGAATTCATTTTAGATAGTTTGATTGATGATGATGAGGCATTTACTCAAATATTGGAGTATTTTAAGTTGGCTGCCGAAATAAAAATATCACCCTTAGAATTAAAAAAAATGTTAAATGAAATGGTAGAAGAAGGATATCTTTTTATTAATTATGCTTGGAAAACAGAGCGTGATGAATATCCTTATTCATTGACTGAAAAAGGAAGAATAGCTTGGAATAATATTCAAAATAAAAACTCTAACAGAAATAATTAATTTATATTCCTATTGTGGTAATGATCCTGTTAATAAGTACGATCCTTCTGGACACTTTGGAATCGGATTAACATTACTAATTGCAACTAACGTTGGTTTAGCTTTTGGTTTTGGTATAGAAGTTGTAAAACAAGCATCTGATGGTGGTAAATTTTGGGATTTAAGCACATGGAACTGGAATTTAAGTACGTGGAATTGGTGGAAAATTGGTAAGGCGTCGCTGATAGGAGCAGCAACTGGTTTTGCATATGGTTTAGGCAGTGTGGCCGGAGGCATTGTAAAAGGCTCATTCAAGGTACTAACTATCGCTGGCAAAGCATTGACGGTTTCACAATCTGTTGGATTGCTATTAGGAACCGCTGCGGTTACTAATTTCGCTGCTGGAGTTGATGGATATGCGATGCATACTGCTGGTTCTGAAACTGAAAGTTTTAATATTTTAAAGGGATTTCAGAAGGAATTGGTCAAACTGGTAAAGGAGTATTATCGTTCTTTACTGCTAGAATGTATGTTTGTTCTGGAGTATGGAAAGTTGGAGTTGGTGCAAAAAATACTTTTTCATCAATTTTAGGAAGAGCCGCCGGTAGATTTATAGCTAATTACGTACCAAACTATATGTTTGAAAATTTATTCTAATAAAGGAGAATCTTGATGGTTAAAATTAAATTGAAATTATTTGAATCTATAATCGGTGCTATATTATTGCCAAATATAGGGTTGCTTTTTACA
>FR889448.1:0-3927 GCA_000432895.1 Firmicutes bacterium CAG:449
TGGATTAACTTTTTTAAGACATATAGAAAGATGTAAAGTTTTAATTCATGTTTTAGATATTGAGCATGAAGATCCTTTAGATGATTTTAAAAAGATTAATAATGAATTAGCACAATATGGATTTAATTTAATTAAACGTCCAATGCTTGTGGCTATTAATAAAGTCGAAGATGATGAATCATTTTTAAAAGCTAATAAAATCAAAGAAGAATTAGTTAAAGATGGATATGAAGTATTCTTTATTTCTTCCATTCTTCATGAAAATATTAATGAATTAATGAAGAGAACTTATGAAGTATTACAAACTGCTCCTAGCTTCCCATTATATGAAAATAATAAAGAAGAAGTTAAAGTTTATAATGCTTATGAAGAAGCGAAAAAAGAATATGAAGTCGTTAGAACTGGTCCTCATGCATACCAAATTAGAGGTGAGAAAATTGAAAGAACTTATTCTTTAATTAATTTATCAACTGATGAAGGTATTTCTAAATTATTATCTATTTTAAGAAATTTAGGTGTTGATGATACTTTAAAAGAAATGGGACTTGTCGATGGTGATATAGTCACATTATGTGATTTTGAATTTGATGATTTTGAATTTGAATATTTCAATTAATTATAGTAATAATTAAAAAATTAACTTATAATATTAAATATGAAAAAAGAAGATTTTAATGGATTTAAAATTTGCTTAGTTATTGGTGCAGTTTTACTTTTAGGATATCTTCTTTTTCTTATGATGAGATAGAAAATATGTATTATTATTTAAAAGGTCAAATTGTTGAAGTAAATGATGAATTTGCTGTTATTGATGTAAATGGGGTAGGATATGAATTCTTAATTATTAATAAGAATGATTTTAATGTGGGTGATTATTTACTTGTCTATACTTTACATATTGTTAGAGAAGATGATGAATTATTTGTTGGCTTTAAAACAATTGAAGAAAAAAATGTGTTTACCAAATTTATTTCTGTTAAAGGAATTGGCCCTAAAACCGCGATTAATGCTTTAAAAGATACTACCATTGATAAATTCAAAGAAATGATTATTAATGAAGATATAAAAGGTTTAAAAAAATTATCAGGAATTGGTCCAAAAGCCGCTGGTCAAATTATTCTTGATTTGAAAGGCTCATTAAAACAAAGTTCTTTATCAAGGATTGAAAGTAAAACTAAATTTAATAAAGAACAAGAAGATGCTCTTTCAGTTTTAAAAAGTCTTGGCTTTAAAGGTAAAGATATTGAAGATATTCTTAATAAATTACCAGAAGTATTATCTGCAAGTGAGTATGTTAATGAAGTATTAAAAAGGTTAGGTAATAAGTAATGGAAAGATTATTAGAACCATCATTAGAACAAAATGAAGAACAAGTTGATGTTTCTTTAAGACCACTTTCTTTAGATGAATATGTTGGTCAAGAAAACTTTAAAGAAAATTTAAAGGTTTTTATTCATGCAGCGAAAAATCGTGATGAACCACTTGATCATATTCTTCTTTATGGTCCGCCTGGACTTGGTAAAACTACTTTAGCGTATGTTATTGCGCATGAAATGGGAACACAAATTAGATTAATTAATGGTCCTTCTATTGAAAAACCAGGTGAATTAGCCGCGATATTATCAACGATGAATGAAGGAGATATTCTTTTTATTGATGAAATTCATCGTATTCCACGTGTGGTAGAAGAAATTTTATATGAAGCAATGGAAGATTATAAATTAACATTTTTATCAGGTCGTGATGAAGATGCTAGAAATATTACCATTAGATTAAAACCATTTACTCTTGTAGGAGCAACTACAAAACCTGGAGATTTATCTTCCCCACTTAGAGATCGTTTTGGAATTGTTAATCGTTTAGAATATTATACTATTGAAGAATTAGAAAAAATTGTTAAAAGAACTTCAAGAGTCTTTGCTTTACCAATTAATGATGAAGCAAGTAATATGATTGCTTTACGTTCAAGAGGCACTCCACGTATTGCTAATAGAATTTATCGTCGAGTTCGAGATTTTGCTTCTTTTAATAATTTAACTTTAATTAATGAAGAAATTACTAAAGAAGCTTTAAATAAACTTCGTATTGATGATTTAGGTTTAGATGAAATTGATTTAAGATATTTAACTAGCTTAATCAAAAGATTTAATGGTGGACCAGTAGGACTTGAAACTCTTGCTTCAACTATTGGTGAAGAAGTAAGAAATCTTGAAGAAGTTTATGAACCTTATTTATTAAAACTAGGCTTAATTAACAAAACTCCTCGTGGTAGAGTGGCTACTGATAAAGCATATCAACATTTAAAGCTTAATTTGTTTGAGCATTTTTAGAAGAAATATTTACTCCAAAAACTGATCCAAGCAAAATAGCTAAGTTTCTAGAAATTGTTAAATATATTGGAGTATTAGTTTCAATAAAAGATTTACAAATAAAATAAATTATTAAATATAAAACAATTAAAATTAGGCCATTTAAAAGGCCTTTTTTCTTTTGCATAAAAGAAAACATAAAACCTAATACAAAAAAAATAATAATTGATAAAAAATTAATACAAAAAGTCGCTACATTATTAGAAATGGAATTATTATTTTTTAATATTGCTAAAACTAATGAACAGACTATTCCTAAAATAATTGAACTAAATAAGGATATACTAAAATTAAAGAATGTTTTTTTCATATTTATCACCATTAAAATATATGAAGAAAAATTATTTTTAGAAGAGGTAATTATGTCATTTTATGAAATTATTATTTTAATTAGTAAAACCATTTTTTCTTATATCTTTTTATTAATAATTTTAAAAATCATGGGAAAAAGAGAAATGTCACAAGTTTCTATTTTTGATTTAGTCATCTTTTTAATTATGTCAGAATTATTTTCTTTAGCCTTAAATGATATTGATTCATCTATTTTACATTTTGTAATACCAGTTATTATCATTGTTATTCTTGAACTTGTATCAGCTTTTATATCGATGAAATCAATTAAAGTAAGAAATTTTTTAGAAGGAAAAGTTTCATTTATTATTTATAAAGGAGAAATTGATTATTTAGAAATGAAGAAGAATCGTTTTAATATTTCTGATTTAATGCTTCAATTAAGAAATAAAGATATTCAATCACCCATTGAAGTGGAATTTGCAATTCTTGAAGGTAATGGAATTTTAAATGTCATTAAGAAAAAAGATTTATTAGTTGAATATCCTGATCCATTAATTATTGATGGAAAAGTAAATGATGAAGCATTAAAAAAATTATCATTAAATGAAAATTTTTTATATAGTGAATTATCTAAATTAAATTATACTTCACCTAGTCAAATCTTTTTTGCTCAATATTTAAAAGATGGTTTATTTATTGTTCCGTTTAAATAATTTATTAATAGTTAAATAATTAATTAATACATCTAAATAACAGGCTCCAAGAGTGGAAAAAGCGACAGATAAATAAGAGAAAAATTTTGATAAAGTAATTAATAAAATGACTCTAACACATGAAGAAATTAATGATGATTTAAAAGCAATTTTACTTTGATTTAAGGCGTGCATCGCAGTATTGATTGGAGTTTCAATATAATAAATAATAAAAGGAAAAGCTAATAATTTTATTTCTTTATTACCATAATTAACATGGTAAATTATTTGAATGATTTTATCACCAAAAAACATAAATATTAAAGTAAAAAAAAGCCCTAAAATTCCGGTAAAAATCAATATTTTATAAAACAATTTTTGACCTTCAGAATATTTATTTTTAGCAATTAAAGATGATAGATTTGGAAGTAAATAATTACTAACTGCTAAAGAAAAGAATCCAGGAAATAATAATAAAGGCATTACATAAGAAGAAAGTATTCCATAATTAAGAGTAATTTCTTCACTAGAATAACCTTGTTTAAATAAAAGTGTAGTTAAAATAATTGGTT
>FR889448.1:3952-4506 GCA_000432895.1 Firmicutes bacterium CAG:449
TCCATCATAAACGAAAAAGAAGTAACCACTCTTGATAAAGTTAAGGGTAAAGATAAAGAAATTACTTCATTAAAAATATAGTCTTCACTACTAAAAATATCTTTTAATTTATAAATATTTTTTATGTACTTTTTACCTGAAGAAAGTATTAGATATGAAGTTTGAATAATTTCACCAATAATCATTACAAGAATAAAAAAAGTTGATTTAATTTCATCATCAAAATTTTTAAAAAAACCAATTAATAAAATAACACTTAATAATCTTGAACATTCTTCAATTAAAGAAGATTCAGAAGTTAATATTAATTCTTTTTTACCCATAAAATAACCTTTAATGATACTTGATAAAGTAGTTAAAGGTACCACAAGAGCAAGTAATTTAATTGATGGTTCAGTTTTATAATTATGGAGTAATAATTCCGCGATGTATTGAGAGAAAAATGAAATAATAATTATAAAAAAGATATTTAAAATTATCCCAATAATTAATGAAGTTATAAAAATTTTTTTACCTTTTAAAGGGTTTTTAGAAACTAAGGTTGCAATAGTTGT
>FR889448.1:4588-5778 GCA_000432895.1 Firmicutes bacterium CAG:449
AATATAATGAAACTGCTTCTACTCCTAATTCTCTAGACATAATGATTCTACTAGCCATGGAAATAATTTTTGTAATCATTGATAGGATCATAACTAGACTAATACAATAAATTGATGATTTTTTATTCATTTTACCGTCCTTAATATTGAAAAGATTTCTTTTTCGTTGTATATTAGAAAAAGCAATTGCTAATATTTATATATTTATATAAATAATGCAATGTGATACATTTAAAATTTAATATCAATCTTTAAATTTTAGAACATCAGGAGGAATTAAGATGCGTAGATTTATTGCTTTTATTGTTTTAGCAATCTCTTTACTTGGTATTACTTTATTCAATGTACAATCTACAACTGATAAGATTAACTGGTCACAAGAATTTGATCGTGGTACTGAAGTTGTTTATCATATTGAAAATAGAGAAGATAATGCTGCTAGTATTGATATGGCAAGTGTTGTTAGTACTTTAGGTAAAAGATTAGAAGAAGCAGGTGCAACAAGTTATAATATTGATTATTCTGTTGGTAATGATAATCTTGAAAATAAGTACGAAGTTAAAATTGTTTTAGGTGCAAGATATCAATCAGATATCAATAATATTTTAAGAAGTACAATGTCAGCTGGACAACTTTCATTATTTACTATTTCTGGAGATGGTACTGAATCAAACGAAGAATCAATCGTTAGAGGTACTGCAACAGTTGATTATGATGATAAGTCACAAGCTTTCATCAAAGTTGAAGTAAATGAAGAAGTTGAAAAAGTTGTTACAAAATCTAAAGAAGGTGATAACAATAGTTTATTAGTTCTTTGGCAAGGTAAATACGAAGGTCTTGATTATACTGATTTAAAAAATGGAAAAGAAACCTTTACATATAATGGTAATCAAAAAACTTATGATGAATTAAAAGATAAGGTTTTATCAGTAATTAATATTATTGGTAAACAAAATTCTTCTGATTCAAGTGATAGTGAATCAACAACTTCAAGTAATGGTAACTATTTTAAAGAAGAAGTTAATGGTCAAACAAAATATTATGTAACATTTGATTCTTATGGTTACGCTGATAGTGCAGAATCCTCAACAAAATTTAATGCAGAATCTGCAAAATCATTTGCAAGATTATTTAATGAAGATTTACTTGATTATGAAATTACAGAAGTTTATCGTCAAACAATCGATGCA
>FR889448.1:5798-7568 GCA_000432895.1 Firmicutes bacterium CAG:449
TTTTGGCAATAATGCTAAAACATTAATGATTGTTTCAAGTATTTGTGCAATCTTAGTTATCTCAATTTATTTAGTTATTGTTTATAGAATGTTAGCATTAAGTGGAATTATTGGAATGGGATTAACTACTTTATTAGATATATTAATTTTCAATTTATTTAATATTCAAGTTGGTCCAACAGTTATTCTTTCGTTAATTATTTCTTTAGCTTCAAGTGTAATTATTTTATTAAATTACTATAAGAGAACTCAAGAAGATGCTTATAAAGGTAGAGCTTTAGGAAAAGCTTCTAATGAAGGATTTAGAAAAACTGTTTCTACTGCGATTGATTCAACAGTTATTCTTGTTGCTTTAGGAATTGTTCTTGCTGTAGTAAGTAGAGAATCAGTTAAATCATTTGCTTTATTTATTTTCATTAGTGCAGCATTAAATATCTTATTTGTCTTCTTAATGTCAAAAGGATTAAATAACTTCTTATTAAATTCTTCTTTAAATGATAATGTTAAATTATTTGGTTTAAATGAAAATTATGTTGAAGATTTAGATGGAAAAACTAAAGAAGTAATGCCTAAAACATTAGGTGAAAAAATTGATGTTACAAAACATAGTAACAAGACTTTAATTGCGACAATTGTAAGTGGAGTAATTGCAATAGCAAGTTTATTAGTATTTACATTTACAAGTACTACATTTAATTATACAAGTGCTGATTCTTATGGAAGAATTGAAGTAAGAAGTACAAATACTCAATTATTTGAAAATCTTGATAAAGTTTTAGATGTTGATAAAGATTTATCCGCTCAAGAAAAATTTGTTTATTACTTAGAAAATGAAGTAAAAGTCAAAGTTAAAAATGCTTGGACAATTACTGATCAAAAAAATCCTCTTGAAGATGATAAATATTATATTTATTTCTATGCTGATTTAGAAAATGTTTTGTCTGATGAAGATATGGCTAATTTTGAAAAATTAGAAAATTATGTAAAAGTTGGTGATAATAATGCTTCATTTGTTGGTGATGAAAATGCTCAAGTTACTGCATATACAGTTAACCCAGGTGTTGTAAGAAGTGACTTTGCAAATACTTTAATTCTTGTTGCTATAACTGTTGGTATTACTCTTGTTTATTTTATTGTTAGATATCGTTATTCAATTGCTTTAGCAAATACTGCTTCATTGATTTTAGGCTCAGGAATTTCTATTGGTCTTATCTCGCTTATTAGACTTGAAGTTTCTAACCAAGTTGGTATTGCTGTACTTGCTGGTGCAATTATGACAATGTTATTATTTATTCCAATTAATAATCGTTTAGCACAAGTTAAAAATGAATCAAAAACAAAAATTACAACTTTTGCTCAAAGAGAAGAAATTGCAAAAACTGCTTATAAAGATAGTTTAAATCAATACTTTGTAGTGTTCCTTGGTGAAATTATTATCTTACTTTGCTTAATTCCAGTTGTAAGCTTAAAGTTAGCTCCAATGTATATTGCATGTTTAATTTCTTTAATTATTAATGCTTTATTAGGATTATTTATGGTTTTACCATTACATTTATTCTTTGAAAAGCATTTAACTTCTAGAAAATCTCTTGAAGATAAACAAAAGATTGCTAAAGCAAAAAGAGAAAAGATTGCTAAAACAAATCGTAATAAAGGTGCTGAACCTGAAGAAATTATTATCCCTGGTATTAATGATTAATGGTCGCTTAGGCGATCATTTTTCTTGGAGGAAAAATGAACTTATTTCAACAAAAATTACTTGCTAGTTTA
>FR889448.1:7580-9096 GCA_000432895.1 Firmicutes bacterium CAG:449
TTGCTAGTTTAAATATTAATTTAAATGAATTACCTTTTTATTTTAAAGAACCTTCTTATAATGATTTAGAAGATCCATCTAATTTTAAAAATATGGTAGAAGTAGTTAATAGAATAAAAAAAGCAATTGCAAATAAAGAAAAAATTATGGTTTATGGTGACTATGATTGTGATGGAGTTTGTGCAACTTCTATTTTAGTAAAAACATTTTCTTTATTAAATTATCCAATTGGTTATTATATTCCTTCCCGTTATATAGATGGATATGGATTAAATTTAAATAGAGCTCAACAAATTAAAGAGAAAGGATATTCATTATTAATTACAGTTGATAATGGCATTGTTTGTGAAAAAGAAGTTAATTATTTAAAAGAAAATAATGTTGATGTTATAATTACTGATCATCACGAATATGAGCATTTACTTGATTGTTTAACTTTACATCCGACTTTAAAAAATGATAATACTACTTTAAAACAATGTGGAGCGTATGTTGCTTTTATGCTTTCAAGAGCTTTATTAAATCAAATTAATGATTATTTACTGGTTTTAGCTAGTATTGCAACTATTTCAGATATGATGCCTTTAAAAGAGTATAATCGAGATTTAGTAAAATTAGGATTAAAAATTCTAAATGAACATGCTGAATACCCTCTTCATTTACTTACTAAAAATCAAATTATTGATGAAGAAACTTTAGGTTTTATAGTTTGTCCAAAAATTAATGCTTTTGGAAGGATTAAAGAAGATACTAGTGTTAATGATTTAGTGAAATTTCTTACTAGTGATAATCGCTTATTAGTTTCAAAAATTGCTAGTGAAATAAATCAAATTAATGAACAAAGAAAAAATATTTTATCATTTGCAATTAATCAAATTGATTTTAGTAAATATAATGATAAAAAAATTATTATTGATCGTTTTGATGATGTTTCTGAAGGAGTAATAGGTTTAGTGGCAGCAAGAATTTTGCAAGTTTATCAAAAACCTTGTATTATTTTAACTAAAAGTAAAGGTGAAACTATCTTAAAAGGTTCCGCTAGATCAATTAAAGGTTTTCCACTTAATAAAATATTCGATAGTGTAAGTGATTTACTTTCAAGTTATGGTGGACATGATGAAGCAGGCGGATTATCTTTAGAAGAAAAAAATTATTCTTTATTAGTTAACAAAATTAATGATTTAGTAAAAGATGTAGAAGTTGAAAAAGTTGAAGATGAATTTTTAGAAGTTAATAAAGATGATTTAAGTTATGAAAATTATCTTTTTATAAAAAAATTATCTCCATTTGGAATGGATTATAAATTACCTTTATTTAAATTAGAAATTGATAATAATAATATTTCTTTTATTGGTGTTAATAAAAATCATATTAAAGGACAAATCAATGATAATTGTTCTTTTATAGGTTTTAATTTAGCAAATGAAATAATTTCTAAAAATAATATTAATTGTTTAGGTTTATTACAATACGATGATTTTAAAAAAGGAAATAATATAGTTTTTAAAATAGAAAA
>FR889448.1:9188-10833 GCA_000432895.1 Firmicutes bacterium CAG:449
AAAAATACTTTCTCTTGTAACAATTATTTTAATGTCTGCAATTGGTATTAAATTAGGATATTCATGCTTATTTTTATATAATAAATTATCATCTTTAGCCGAAGATGAACATTCACGTTCTTTTCCTTTAAAAGCAAAAAGAGGCATTATTTATGATTATAATAATGTTCCTTTAACTTATAATGAATCAACAATCAGTATGTATTGTCTTAATAATCAAGTAAAAAATAAAAATTATACTTCTGAAGTTTTAAGCAATATTTTTTCTATCGATAAACAATATTTTTATGATATCTTAAATAAAAATACTTCGATTAGTAATTTTTCAAAATGTGGTAATCATTTAGATCAAAAAATTGTTGAACAAATAAATAACGCTAAACTTGATGGTATTTATTTAGTGGATGATTCAAAAAGAACTTATCCATATAATGAATCAATTGCTTCTTTACTTGGATTTGTTGGTAAAGATAACCAAGGACTTGCAGGTTTAGAGAGTTATTATGATAATTATTTACAAGGTAAAAAAGGATATTTAAATTATCTATTAGATGCAAAAGGTGGATTATTTCCTTCTTCAAAAAAAGAAATTATTGCTCCAGTAGATGGCATGAATTTAGTTTTAACTTTAAATATGGATTTACAAAATGTTTTATATAATCAATTATATAATGCTTATAAAACATATAATCCTGAAGAAATTATGGGAATAATTATGAATCCTAAAGACTGCTCAATTTTAGCTATTTGCAATTTACCAACTTATAATAATAATGCTTATCAAGATTATGATCCAACTTATTATAATCATTTATTGCCTTTATATAATTCATATGAGCCTGGTTCAACATTTAAATCAATTACTTATGCTTCAGCTTTAAATGAAAACTTATTTGATATGTATAAAGATACTTATTATGATAAAGGTTATGTTGTTGTAGAAGGTAGAACTATTAAATCATGGAAAAAAGGTGGACATGGATTACAAACATTTTTAGAAGTTTTACAAAATTCATCAAATCCAGGATTTGTTGAAATTGGAAGAAGATTAGGTAAAGATAAATTATATCAATACATTAAAGATTTTGGCTTTTTAGATAAAACTGGCGTTGATATACAAGGTGAAAATAAAGGCATTTTCTTTTCTTATGATAATTTTAATTTATTAGAGCAGGCGACAACAAGCTTTGGTCAAGGAATTTCGGTTACTGCTATTCAACTTGTTAGAGCTTTTTGTGCATTAATTAATGGAGGGTATATTTATCAACCATATATCGTTAAAAAAGTTGTTAATCCATTAAATAATGAAACAATTTATGAAAAAAATAATCAACCACTTCGTCAAGTAATTACTTTAGATACATCAAATAAAATGAGAACGGCTTTAGAAAGTGTGGTTTCTAAAGGAACAGGTAGAAAAGCCTATGTTGATGGGTATAGAGTTGGTGGAAAAACAGGAACTTCACAAATTGCCGAAAATGGTAAATATTTAGATGGACAATATATTTTATCTTTTATTGCCGGCGCACCAATGAATGATCCAGAAATTGTATGTTATGTAGCAATGAAAAAACCACATAATTGTATTCAATATGGTGGAACAACAGTTGGACCAATTATTAGTAAAATTATCGAAAGTTCATTA
>FR889448.1:10895-11127 GCA_000432895.1 Firmicutes bacterium CAG:449
CGAAAGAGAATATACTTGGATGGATAAAAAATCATATAAAGTAGAAAATTATATTGGAAAAAGTAAAAAAGATTGTAAGTCAAAATACTATACTTTTGTTTTTAAAGGAATGGGTGATAAAGTAATTGATCAACTACCTAAATATGGTGAAATGATTACTGAAGGTAGCGTAGTAATGATACAACTTGATTAAAATAAGCGGATTTACAAAATAATAATAATAATGTAATAT
>FR889448.1:11149-12302 GCA_000432895.1 Firmicutes bacterium CAG:449
AATGTAATATAAAATTAAGGAAATCTGAATTATTTATATAAAGGAGAATATACTTATTAATATGAAAAAAAGATTATCACTTATTTTATTAATTACTTTAGTGTCTTGCTCAAATAATTATCAAGAATTAACAAATAATAATAAACAATATTATAATTATCAATTAAATTATTATGTTGGTAATATTAATGAAACATTTGAAGTTGATTTACTTTCTTATTATAAAGATAACTATATTGTTGATGCTAATAAAAATATTTATAAATTAGATGAAGAATATTCTACTTGTGTAATAGGATATAGAAATTCTGAAAATAATACTGCTTTAAAATATAAAAAGAAAATTAGTAATTTTAAATATAGGTTAGAATATCTTTATAATCAATCAATTTATTGATATTTAGTTAATGAAACAAAAAATGTTAGAAGTGAAATATTTACAATTGCTTATGCATATGTTAAAGATGAAAAAAATGCAAAATATATTAATACCGTCGAAGATTTATATGCAATTAAAAAATATGGCACATATATTTTAAATAATGATTTAGATTTAACTAATTATAATCCATATAGAATAGAACGTGATAATCAATTAGCGGCTAGATTTAAATGTTCTACTTTTTTAAATCCAAATAATCATAAAATAAAAAATCTTAAACAAGCAGAATCTCGTACGTTTATTTTTGAAACTTTAGAAGACTGTTATATGGAAAATTTTATTTTTGAGGATATTATTATTACCGCTAATGAAATTAGTACAGCTTCAGTTATTTATGAAGCAGTCGGCTGTATTTTTATAAATAATATAATTAAAAATTTTAATGTTGCAACTAATAATTCTGAAAATAATTATTCTAGTATTATTGCACCATTTGTAATTAATTCATATGGTAGTGGATATATAAATAATAAAGTTTTTGCAACAATAAGACAATCTGGAACTCCATCTGAAATGGATATTTATCCATATGTTGCTGCAGGTTTAGTTGGTAAAATGACAATTGGAGAATTATACTCAGCCCCAGTTTGTTATAATGCAATTGAAGGATTAATATATACTTCTGGAATTGAAGTTGGGATTATTGGCTTAACTTATAATTCAAGTAATATTTTTGATAATTTTAATAAAATGACTATTATGACGAACAAA
>FR889449.1:0-1871 GCA_000432895.1 Firmicutes bacterium CAG:449
CCCCACTTTATTTAAGAGAGCCATTGAAAGTAAGATAATAAAACACTTTCAATCTTTTTTTATTTTTATAAAGTGTTTATTTTTTTATAAAAAATGATATAATATAAACAGAAGGAGAAAATTTTAAATGATTAGTAAAAATATAAAATATTATCGTTTAATGAAATCGATGAGTAAAAAAGATTTAGCAAATGCAATTAATGTAACTCCTATGGCAATATCGAATTATGAAAGTGGAAAAAGAACTCCAGATATGGAAATACTAAAAAAAATTGCTAGTGTGTTAAATGTAAGAATTGCTGATTTTCTTATTGTAAGAAATGAAAATATTGAATTTTCTCACAACGAATTTAGAAAATGCTCATCTTTATCAAAAGAAAAACAAGATTTAATTTATGAAATTATTGAAGAATATTTTAGCCGTTTTATGGATTCAGTTGAAATTTTAGGTGGTAATGTTTTACCAAATGCTCCAATTTGTCATACTTTAAAAATTACTCATGATCCAGAAGTTGATGCGTTAGAACTTAGAAAACATTTAAATTTTGCTCCTGACGGACCTCTTGATGATTTGATTGGAAATTTAGAAAATAAAGGTTTTTTAATTTTATTACAAGAAATAGATGATGAAAAATTTTCTGGTATTAATGGATTTGTAAATAATCGTCCTTATATTATGTTAAATAAAAAAATGTCACAAGAAAGAAATAGATCAACTATTGTTCATGAATTGGCTCATTTAATGTTTAATTGGAATGAAACTAATTTAAGTGAAGAAGAAATTGAAAATTATGCAACTATGATAAGTGGAGCGTTTTTATTTCCTAAAGTTGATGCGATAAGAGAACTTGGAATTCGTAGAAAATTTATTAGTAAAGATATGATTTTAGTGGCAGTTGAATATGGTATTTCTATGATGTTACTTGCTAAAAGAGCTGAATTGTTAAATATTGTGAGTAGTTTTTCTGCAAAAGATTTTTATGTTAAAGCTTCTAAATTGGGATGGAGAAAAAATGAACCAAGTCGCATAAAAGAAGTCGAAAAACCTATATTATTTGAGCAATTAGTTTATAGAGCTATTAATGAAAATGAAATAAGTATTCAACGTGGGGCTGAATTATTAAAAATGCCTTATAAAAAAGTTGAAGAAAATTGTTTATTTGATGAAAGATAATTTAATATGGAATTTATTAGTAGTGATACAAATATTTGGATTGATTTTTCTTTAATTAATAAACTTCATTTACCATTTAAATTACCTTATGTTTATTTAATGGATAAAGATGCTATTGAAGATGAACTATTAAGCCCGACAAATCTTAAAAATGATCTTATTTATTTTGGCTTAAAACAAATTGAAATAGACATTAATGAACTTTTATTAGCGGAAGAATATGGAAAAAAATATAGAAAATTATCACGTTATGATAGAATTGCTCTAGCAATAGCTAAAAATAGAAAAATAATTTTATTAACAGGTGATAAAAGATTACGTAATGCTGCTAAAGAAGAATTAGTAGAGGTAATTGGAACACTAGGTATCTTAGATAGATTATATGAATTTCAATTAATTACGTTGCAAGAATATAATGAATGTTTGGAAAATCTAAAAAAACAAAATGGTAAAATAAGGTTACCAATAATGGAAATTGAAACAAGATTAAACAAAAATAACTTTTAAAATTTGATGAAAAAATCAAAAAAAGTGATTTTTGAATCACTTTTTATATGTAATTTCAATTATTTTATTAATAATGTTTTCTTCACTTGGTAAATAATAATCTAAATAATTCTCTGTTAAGCCATGATAAAGCTTAGTTTTTTCATCATAGTTTTCAATTAAAACGTGTAATGTTTTACCAATGTTTTTT
>FR889449.1:1890-4548 GCA_000432895.1 Firmicutes bacterium CAG:449
CATGTTTTTTTCTTTGTATTCTTCAGTTAGTTTATTACCTAATTCAATTAATTTTTTTACTCGTTCTTTTTTGATGTTACTATTTACTTGGTTAGGTAATTTACTAGCAACAGTTCCTTCTCTTATAGAATAAGGAAAAACGTGAAGGAAAGAAAAGCCGCATTTTTGAATAAAATTATATGTTTCATTAAATTCTTCTTCACTTTCAGAAGGAAAGCCAACAATAACATCACATGCTAAAGCGACATCGGGTAATTCTTCTTTAATTTTTTTGATTTTAGTATAGAATTCTGCACATGTATATTTTCTATTCATTCTTTTTAAAACGGTATCACTACCTGATTGTAAAGGGATATGAAGATGTGGCATAAGAACTTTACTATTTCTTAAAATATTAATAAATCTATCATCAATTTGACTTGCTTCAATTGAAGAGATTTTTAAACGTTTCAAACCATCTATTTTTAAGATATCTTCTAATAAATCGTTGAAATTATAATTAGTAAATTCTTTACCATAGCTACCTATATCGATACCAGTAATAACTATTTCTTGATAGTTATTTTTGATTAAATTTTTGATTTCACAAATAATTTCATCTTTATCTCGAGAACGTAAGTTTCCACGATTTAAAGGGATAATACAATATGAACAGAAGTTATTACATCCATCACCGATTTTTACAAAAGCTCTAACTTTTTCATCAAAAGAAGTTATTTTTAAATTTTGGTATTTTCGATGTCTAACATCTTTATCAACTAAACAAACTTGTTTATTTGTTTTTAAGTATTCATCAATAGCTTTTAAAATATCTTTATGGTTATTGTTACCTAAAACAATATTTACTCCTTCAATGTTTAAAAAATCATTTTCGTGAAGTTGAGATGAACATCCTAAACTAACAATAATTGCATTTGGGTACATTTTATGTAGAGAAGAAACTTTTTGACGTGATTTATGTTCGGCCATTTTAGTAACTGCACATGTATTAATAATTATTAAATCTGGTGGTAAACCTTCTTCATAACAATGCGAAAAAAGAATCTCTTTAATTGCTTGAGATTCATAACTATTTACTTTACATCCTAAGGTTGTTATATAAAACTTTTTCATAAATCCTCACTCAAAAAAGATAATACACTTAAAGCATATATACAAGCAGTTTCGCTTCTTAAAATCCTTTTTCCTAATGAGATTGCTTTATAATTATTTTCTTCAGCGTATTTGACTTCTTGTATAGAAAATCCACCTTCTGAACCAATCAAAATCCCAATTGATTCATTCTTTGTAAATGTAAAGGAATTTAAAGAAGTAGTTTTTTCATTTTCATAAGCAATAAAGCTATGGTTAAATTGATATTTTTTTAGATCTTTAAAATCAATTATATCAATAATTTTTGGTAATATAAAACGGTGTGATTGTTCACTAGCTTCGAGAATAATTTTATTTAGTCTAGTTATTTTTTTTATGTAATCTTCTTTTTTATATTTACAAACACATCTACTTGATTGAACTAAAATAATATTTTTAACTCCAATTTCGGTAGCTTTTTGGATAACTAAATCAAGCTTATCACCTTTAGGTAAACAATATAAAAGAGTTATATCAACATTTAATTCTGGTGAAGAAGTAATCTCGTTAATTATATTAATTTTAAAAGGATTAAAACTAATTATTTCGACAAGGAAACATTTATTATTAAAAACAATTTCAAATTGTTCATTAATATTCATTCTCATAACTTTACTGATATGATGAATTTGTTCATCAGTAAATGTAATTTCATTCGTTGATTCAATAAAATATCTTTGCATAATTATTTATATAAACTTCTTAATAAATCGATTTCTTTTTTGTATCCAAATAAATCATTTGGTGTTTCTAGAATAAATGGTAAATCTTTTAATAAAGGATGATTAATAATTTTAGTAATAGCTTCTAAGCCTAAATATCCTTCACCAATTTTTTGATGACGATCTTTATGCGCACCACAAGGATTCATTGAATCATTTAAGTGGATAGCTTTTAATTTATCTAAACCAATGATTTTATCAAATTCATTTAATACTTCATCTAAATTATTTACTAAATCGTATCCAGCATCATCAACATGGCAAGTATCTAAACATACTCCTACATGGCTTGGTAAATTGACTTGATCAATAATAGATTTAATTTCTTGGAAAGTTGAGCCGATTTCACTACCTTTTCCTGCCATAGTTTCTAGTAGTACCATTGTTTTTTGCTCTTCTTTAATAGAAGCATTTAAAGCCTCAACAATGTATTTAATACCAATTTCTGTTCCTTGTCCAACATGACTACCTGGATGAAAATTATAATAAACTTTATCAACGTAATTTAAACGCGTTAAATCATCTTGAAATACATTTAAAGCAAAATCACGAGTTAATTTTTTATCTGAACATAAATTCATAGTGTATGGTGCATGAGCAACGATATAATTAATATTATGTTCCTTAGCAAATTCATTAAATTTATTAATATCTTCAATATCTAAAGGTTTAACAGTTCCTCCACGAGGATTTCTAGTAAAAAATTGGAATGTATTCCCATCTAATTCTAATATTTGTTTTGCCATGGCTAGATATCCATCACTAGAAGATAAATGACAGCCAATTTTTAATTTATTTAACATTT
>FR889449.1:4561-4860 GCA_000432895.1 Firmicutes bacterium CAG:449
TATTTAACATTTTAATCACCAACAAAATATTATCATATATTTGATTTTATTTCATAAAAAAAGACGATAATTATTTAAATTATCGCCTTAAGATTATTTAACATTGAATGTAAAGCCGTTTTGATAATCGATTTCTACATGATCTTTTTCTTTAATTTCATTAGAAATAATTTTCATTGCTAGAGGATTTTCAATATTGTTTTGGATATAACGTTTTAATGGACGGGCACCATAGGTAGCATCAAATCCTTCTTGAGAAATTTGTTCAAGAGCTTTTTGAGAGATAGAAAGATATATTT
>FR889449.1:4865-15998 GCA_000432895.1 Firmicutes bacterium CAG:449
ATAGAAAGATATATTTCTTTCTTTTGTAATCTTTCTGCAAGTTCATCAATAAATTTCTTGCTAATTTTATTAACAACAGAATTATCAAGTGAATTGAAGAAAATAATATCATCGATACGATTAAGAAATTCAGGTTTGAAGTGTTGATTTAATTCTTCTCTGACAGCTTTTCTATTTTCTTCTGTATTACCTTTTAAAAGATATTCAGAACCAATATTACTTGTCATAATAAGAATTGTATTTTTGAAATCAACTACTCTTCCTTGTGAGTCGGTTAATCTACCATCATCAAGTACTTGTAATAAAATGTTAAATACATCTGGATGAGCTTTTTCGATTTCATCGAGTAAGACTATTGAATAAGGTTTTCTTCTTACAGCTTCAGTAAGTTGTCCACCTTCTTCATAGCCAACATATCCTGGTGGGGCACCTACTAATCTAGAGACCGAGAATTTTTCCATATACTCAGACATATCAATTCTAACCATTTGTTGTTCAGAATCAAATAAGTTAAGGGCTAATGATTTAGCAACTTCAGTTTTACCAACCCCAGTTGGACCTAAGAAAAGGAAACTACCGAGTGGTCTATTTTCATCATTAACACCAGCTCTTGAACGAATAATTGCATTAGTAACTTTTTCAAGAGCTTCATCTTGACCAATTACTCGTTTTTCAAGATTTTCTTTTAATGATAATAATTTAGCGGATTCACTAGATTTTAATCTATTAACTGGTATACCAGTCCATTTAGATACAACATTAGCAATATCTTCTTGCTTTACAACTTCATCAAGCATTCTTCCATCTTTTTCTTTAGCTTCAATTTCTTTAATGCTCTTTTCTAAATCAGGAATTGTTTTATATTGAAGTCGAGCAGCTATTTCATAATTAGCATCAGCAAAAGCTTTTTGTAAATCAAGTTTTGCTTTTTCTAAGTCTGCTTTTAAAGTTTTTGATTTTCCAAGTTCTTCTTTCTCTTGTAACCATTTTGCTTTTAACTCAGTTTGTTTTGCTTTTAATTCAGCAAGTTGTTTATCAAGTTTAACTAATGTTTGTTTAGCATATTCAGTGTCTTCGTTATGCAAAGAAACTTTTTCAATTTCAAGTTGAGATACTTGACGATTTATTTCATCTAGTTCAACTGGCATTGAATCAATTTGCATTCTAACGGCTGCACAAGCTTCATCAACTAAGTCAATGGCTTTATCTGGTAAGAATCGATCTGGAATATATCTTTTTGATAAAACAGCAGCCGAAACTAGAGCTTCATCAAGAATTTTTACACCATGATGAGATTCATATCTTTCTTTTAATCCTCTTAAAATTGAAATGGTATCATCAAGAGTAGATTCATCAACCATAACTTTTTGCATACGTCTTTCAAATGCAGGATCTTTTTCAATATATTTACGGTATTCATCAAGAGTTGTTGCACCTATACAATGAATTTCACCTCTTGCTAACATAGGTTTTAATAAGTTAGCAGCATCCATTGCTCCATCAGTTTTCCCTGCACCAATTAAAGTATGGATTTCATCAATGAACATAATAATTTGTCCATTTGATTTAATGACTTCGTTTAAGGTAGCTTTTAATCTTTCCTCAAATTCACCACGATATTTAGCACCGGCAATTAAAGCACCTAAATCGAGTTCAAATATAGTTTTATTCTTTAATGAAAAAGGAACATCCTGTTTAAATATACGCCATGCTAAACCTTCAACAATAGCAGTTTTACCTACACCAGGTTCACCAATTAACACAGGGTTGTTTTTTGTTTTTCTTGATAAAATTTGTATTACACGACGGATTTCTTCGTCTCGACCAATAACCGGATCAATTTTACCTTTAGCGACTTCTTCAATTAAATCACGGCCATATTTTTTGAGGACTTCGTATTTGTTTTCTGGATTTTGATCTTCCACAGTATTACCTCCTCTTATTTGCTTTATCGCACTTACAAAATTTTCTTTTGTAAAATTAAATACTTTCTTTAATGAATTAACAATGGAGTGTTTATTATCAAAAAGTGATAAGAGTAAATGCTCAACACTAATATAAGAATCATGATATTCTTTTTGATATTTGCTAGCATTGTTAAGTAAATAGTTAAAATCTGTTGATGCAAATGGTTCATTATTAGAATTTGATTGAACTTTATTCTTAATAAAATCATCAACAATATCACTAACTTGTTTAATGTTGATGTTTTCTTTTAAACAAATGTTTTTAAATAATGAATCGTTATCATCAAGTAAAGCTTTTAATAAATGTGGAACATCAACATCAGGACTATTATTTTCTTTTGCGATATTAACAGCATTATTAATTGCTAGAGCGACTTTCTCAGTTACATTATCCATAAATTTTAACCTCCTTTAGCACTCAATATTCCTAAGTGCTAATTATAGTATAGCACTATTTTTAGCACTGTCAATAGGTAAGTGCTAAAAATTTTTAAATTATTTTTTCACTTAAAATAAATTTATGAATATTATGTTAATGAGGGATAATATGTTTTTTCATTTTGTAAAAAAAGGCGATAACTTATATGATATATCTCATCAATATAAAGTTGATGAAGATAGAATAATCAAGGATAATGGTTTAATTGAACCAAAAAATCTAGTAATAGGACAATGTTTATTAATTGATAATAATAATTTAACTACTAAAATATCAAAATCATTTAATGGATATTGTTATGAATTTACTAAAAATGATGTTTTAAAAAAAGAATTACCTTATTTAACTTATTTATCAATTTTTGCTTATAAAGTCAATGAGGATGGTTCTTTAAATAGTATTAATGATGAAGAGAAAATTTCTTTAGCCAAAAGATATAATGTTAAGCCAATTATGGTGATTACTAATTCTAAATCTAAAGGTGGTTTTTCACCTTCATTAGCACATCAAATTATTTCAAATGAAAATATAATGAATAATTTATTTAATAAAATTGATAAAATAATATATCAAAAAGGTTATTATGGATTAAATATTGACTTTGAATATGTTAATACTAATGATAAAGATTTATATATAAGATTTATTAAAAAATTAAGGAATTATTTTAATAATTTATATATTAGTGTTTCTTTAGCACCTAAATATAGTGATAATCAAAAAGGCTTATTGTATGAAGCACATGATTATGAAAAAATAGGTAAATTAGTTAATAATGTTATTGTTATGACTTATGAATGGGGTTATACTTTTGGTCCTGCTATGCCAGTAGCGCCACTTAATGAAGTAGAAAAAGTCATTAAATACGCGACAAGTAAAATAGATAGCAATAAAATTATGTTAGGAATACCAAATTATGGTTATGATTTTTTACTACCACATAAAGAAAAACAAAAAGCAAAAAGTATTTCTAATCTTAATGCAATACCTTTAGCATTTAATAATCATGCAGAAATATTTAGATCATCAGGAAAAACACCATATTTTAAATATAAAGAAAATGTTCAACTTCATGAAGTGCATTTCGATGATCCATGTTCATTTGAAGAAAAATTAAATTTAGTTGATAAATATAATCTTTTGGGTGGATCAATTTGGACAATATCAACTTATACACCTTATTTATATAAACTAATTGATTATTATTTTAAAAAATAGACATTTGAATCTTTTTATTTTATAATGCAATGTGGATGCCGACTTAGCTCAGCTGGTAGAGCTACTGAATCGTAATCAGTGGGTCGTTGGTTCAAATCCGATAGTCGGCACCATTTTGAAGACTAGCACTAGTATTGTTAAAATACTGGTGTTTTTTTCATTTTATAGGGATATTTTAACTAATTTTGAATATATTGAAGAATAAGAAGAACAATTTATAATGAAACTTGCACTAAGTGCGATTATAAATATTATTTCTTAGTGGTTTAAAATATTTCAAATGGTGGTTCAAATATATAGTAAAAATAATCCCTCTTTATATCAAAGGAGGGAAGTTAATGATTATTTATTTATATAAATAACGTATTTTGTCTTGTATTCAGTATGCCTTACAAAATATGAATGTGTGCCTTCAAAATATAACATTGGTTTTTTAGGTACATTAGTCATAACCTCATTACCTATAACAAAATATATAAATCCTTTATCTGTAATAACACAATGCTTAAATATATCTTTAAAATTAGAATGTTCTATAGCTTTAGGATCAGTAGGCAAGAAATCTAATTTTATTAATATATCATCTATTATCTTTTCTGGCTCTTGAAGTTCTACAAGTTGATGTAGAACTTTATTTTTTTATTTTAATAATGATTTTAATTGTTCTTTATATTGAAATGCCATATTAAATTCTAATACATCATCTGATTTATATAATTTTCTATATTGTTTTTCGGTATCTTCAATTCTTAAATTTAGTGTTTCCATTTTCTCTTGTAATTTACAATAAGAAGTAGAAGTGAATTTTGATAATAAGAAGTCTTTTAAATCGGTTTTATTAGCCTTTAATTGGCCCGTAATTTTGGCTAGAATCGCGTTTAATTGGTCGACAGGATAATTATCG
The DNA here is from genome assembly GCA_000432895.1 of Firmicutes bacterium CAG:449. Taxonomy (GTDB): domain Bacteria; phylum Bacillota_I; class Bacilli_A; order RFN20; family CAG-449; genus CAG-449. Next base: position 9,394 of record FR889449.1, read on the forward strand.
GCCTCACAGATTTTGCCCGCCATATTCGAGGCACAAATCAAAAATCTATTTGCAGGCTTACCGTTATAATGATTTATTTTATGATGAAAATTTGAACCGCAATAAGGACATATAACCCAATTAGCATAAGCACTTAATATATTAGTAGGATTACCATCATTTGCTGTTTTACGTCTTACTTTATATTTAATAGCACCTTCATCAATCATTTCTTGAACTTCATTCCATGAATCTCTATCAATAATTGCTGGATGGCCGTTTTCTATTAAATATTGATCTTTTTCTCCTAAATTCCTTATTGATTTATGAGTTAAAGGATCTTCAATATATGTTTTTTGTAATAAACAATCTCCTACATATTTTTCATTTCTTAATATACCTCTAATACCATTTGGACTCCAATTATATACATGCTTATTAGGTATTTTTCTTTCTTTTAAATAATTAGCGATTTTAGCACATCCTAATCCACTTAGGTAAAGTCTATAGATTGTTTTGATAATATAAGCTTCACCTTCTTTAATTTGAAGCTTACCATCTTCATCATAATAATATCCTAGCATTTGATTTACTGGAATATAATATCTACCTTCACGCATATTTTTATCTACACGCCATTTAACATTATTAGAAGTAGAAACGGCTTCAGCTTCAGCAAATTCTGCATATATTGTTATCATTTGATCTGATGCTAGATTAATTGAAGAGACATTTTGCTGCTCAAAAAACATTTCAACGCCTATCTTTCTTAATTCTTGAACTATTTCTAAAAGATTAACTACGTTTCTAGAAAACCTTGATACTGATTTAACTAATATTACATCAATCATTTTATTCCTTGCTAATTCAAGCATCTTATTAAAACCATGTCTTTTAGATATAGTGGTTCCTGAAATGCCATCATCATAATAAATACCGATGAATTCCCAGTTAGGATTAGCAATAATGAAATCAGCATAATGTTTTATTTGTTCATCAAGTGAAGTTTCAAGTTCTTCCTTATCATTTGAAATTCTAGCATATGCTGCAACTTTTAATCTTATCCCTGGAGTTATTTTATGAAGAAGCTTTATATCATCCATTTATAATAGCCTCCTCATATTGAACTACATAATAATTAATCTTTTAGATATATTGATATAGAATCAATAGATAATGAAAAAAATATAATTTCAAATTGTAAATATATAAAAACAAGCGAGGCTCCATCACGTGCAACTAGAGAATTATCAGAAGGCGATATTTTATTCTCTTTAGTATATCTATCGATTAATTCAAGTATTTTGAATATGATAATCGCTCATCCTAAATTATCTATTGATTTTTCAAATTATCTTATGTCTATCTGCTCTCATGTTCAAACCAATTATTTTGATGATCGAATTAATATTTTAAATGAGATTGGTGGAAGTTATGAGATGATTAGTAATCTATATATTCTTTTAACAAAGAAACAAAATGATTCTTTACTGTATAAAGCACTATGCAATGGCTGTTGTGTTAATTTGTGCGGTACCATTGAAAAAATATTAAGAAATATAATTATAAAAGAAGAATCTGATAATATTTATATTGATGAAAGCAAATTAACATTGGGCCAAATATTTAGTAGAAATCATAATTTAATATCAATCTCAAAAGGAATGAAGTATTATTTAAAATATATTTTGCTTACAGATGAAGAAGCTTCACCAATAAAAGAAAAAAGACCAGGTAAAGACATTAGAAATATGCAAATGCATAATTCTAATGATAAGTATGATAAAACAGGATATCAACTTTGTGTTGAATTGTTATATCTAACAATATCTCTTGTGGTTGATTTAGTTGTTATATCACTAGCATCTGAAAATAATGAAGGATAAACGAAATGAAAGATAGAAATATTAAAACAAAAATTAAAGAAGATTGGGAATATTTAATAACTCACTTTACACCAGAATATATTGAAAATAACATGAGTAAAGAGGAATATGTTATTGGAACAGGAGCTGATAATTCTTTTTGTTATCTTGTAGAAGTTGGGTTAAAAGAACTAGGTGATATAAGAGGTGCTACATCAGCAAAGTTTGGTATATGGTTTGGAACTCATGGCAAAGATAAAAAAAGAAAGTTTAGAACTATTAATAAGTTTTCATCTAAAGGTGATGAAGATGAGGCCTTTGATAATATAAAACATGCATTAGCTAAACTGATTAGAGAATCAAAACAGCTATCTGAATTTAAGAATTTAAAATCTCCTTTATCAAATATGTTTAAATATAAAATTATGTATCTATATAATCCAAATATAATGCTTCCTTCATTTGTAAAAGAAGATTTATTCCATTTTGAAGAGAAACTAGGATTTAAACCAAGTCAAAGTTATGAAAAAGCTCAAAAGCAATTAATTATTTATAAAAGAAGTAAGTTTCCAAATGGTGCAAATCATGACTTTATGGCAAAGTTATATGCTGAATATGGAAGATATAATATTGATCAGATTAAGAGTGTTAATGAGTCTTTTGATGATAAATTAAATAAAACAATTTCCAAAAACAAAAAAGATCCAAAGGATGAATATATTACTCATAAGGAACCAAGACTAAAGCCTAAAAAAGTTGAAGATGTTTATTACTATCCTAGAAATCCTAAAATGGCAGCGTATGCTTTAAAAAATGCTCAACATAAATGTGAAAATAATTCAGAACACGAATGTTTTATTAGAAGAAGTAATGATATGCCATATACTGAAGTTCATCATTTAATACCATTATGTTATTATGATGAATTTGATGAAGTTTCATTGGATGTTCCTGAAAACATTGTGTCATTGTGTAGTAATTGTCATAATGAGATTCATTATGGAAAAAATGCTGACCAAATAATTACAAAACTTTATAATGAAAGAAAAGAAAAGCTTTTAGAAGCTGGGATTGATATATCATTAGAAGAGCTTTTAGAAATGTATCATAAGTTAAATAAACATGAATAAAAAACATTTATTTAATAGCAAATAATAGTAGTGATTGTAAGTTGAAAGTGAAATATAATTACAATTAGTGGAAATACTATACTAAAAGTTGTTGTTTAATGGAAAATATTAAATAAGTGAATTTGAAGGTCAAATAACTATAAAGTTATTTACACTTAAATAGAAAGGATTATATGGCTATTAAAAGAACAGATGAAGAAATAATAGCCTGTGTTAAAGATTTAAGAAAAGAAAGAAAACTAACACAGGGCAAAGTCGCTGAACTTATGCATTATAGTAATGCTAGTAGAGTCTCAGAATTTGAAAAAGGAAAAACAAAAAACATCTTGGAATTTGTAGAAAGATTTTGCAAATCATTAGAAATAGATATGTCAACAGTATTATTTAAAGAAGATATAACTGTTACAACTACAAAAGATACGCCTAAAGTTCCTTTTAGATATAAAGTGCCTAATTTTAAATATTCTTTATTTATGGGGCTATTAATAATTCCAGTAATTGTATTACAGATAATATCAACTTTAAATGTTAATAATAATTTAATGATGTGGTCTGTCGGTGTTGCATCACTTATATTATTGATAGAATTAATTTTCTTTATCATTCAATGGACATCATCAGAAAACTATATTGATGAAGTTGTTGAAGATAGAAAGAATGTTCAATTTGTAAGTGATGATAAAAGAGAAAAGCATCCAATTGTTAAATTCATCCTCATTCAAATTTCTATTTTATTTGGAAATTTCTATTTTATTTGGTTTAACTTTTGTGCTTATTTTATTTTGTGGTGTAAGAGTAGAAGTTTCGGTAATATTAATTTATTTTTTAATGTTATTATTTGAAATTTTTAGTACTGTATTTGGTATAAATTTATTTAAAAAGGCAAATAAAACTAGTGGATTTAAAGTTTATATTTTTGAAAGTATAGTATTAGTAATTGAACTGATTTTTAGTTCATTAGTAGCATATGGCTTGCAAATATCTAACATTAACGCAATCACATATTATACTTTATCGTTTAATGAAATGATGCTATTGTATGTTACAGTACGAATGATTGATTGTAATTTTTACTTAAAAAATAGAAAAATAATTTCCGAAAAACGATAATTCGGGCCTATAATTTCCGACTTGGTTTCTGAATAGTTTCATATATTAAATATGGGTGTATTCTATAGCCAAGGAGGTGACTTGTATGAATTTTCTACAAGGATTCTGGACTTTATTTAAATGCTTCTTGGAAATTATGTGGGGAATTATTAAGATGCTTTACACTGTTAAGTATCTAAATATTCTCACAATTGGATTTACAGCATATGTAGTATTATTATTGGCTGTGAAGCTTATTAAGAAAGTCGCAAATTAGAAGTGGTCATGATGACCACTTTTTTGCAATATATATGGGTTCTATAAAATAATCATGTTATGCTACTATGGAATTTATAAGATCATAATCGATGGTAATGTCGCAGAAGTAGCTAATAATCTCTATAATTTTATTGTTAATATAATTATTTTTTGATATAATAATATTGTATCGGGAAGATATATAAAGGTCATTAGCGAAATGCTAGTTATAAAATGATGGTATCTACTTTGATGTGATGAAAGTACTGAAAAGAAGATAAATTCAATTTATAGTTAATATTTGACTTATTGACCACAGTTTAACGCTAGTAGTGGCATTTGTGTCAATAGTTTTTTTTTATTTCTTCCTGGTCAAATTGATATCAAACAGGAGGATTTTTTTATAGCAATTGATATTAGACAAATTGAAAACACAATAGGTTACACATTTAAGAATAAGAATCTATTGCAACAAGCTTTCGTTAGAAGAAGTTATTCTCAAGAAAACGGTGGACAAAATAATGAGGTTCTAGAATTTATTGGTGACAAAGCCTTAGATTTTGCAGTTGTTCGATTAATGATGGATCGCTTTGGTAAGATTACTGAAGAAAAACAATGGGATGAGTTTAAATTAACAAATCCACAATACTTTCAAACAAAAATGGGGGAAGGAAAGTTCACCGATATAAAAAGAATGTTAGTTGAGAAAAAAGCATTGTCAGGATGTATGGATAGATTAGGTTTTCATTCTCAATTAATTATGGGTAGAGGAGATATCATTAATGAAGTTGAGAATGAAGATTCTGTTAAGGAAGATTTATTTGAGGCTATTATTGGTGCTGTAGCATTAGATTCTGATTATAATATGGATTCAATAACTAGTGTTGTTGATACAATGTTTGATCTAGATTCATTCTTTGACAATGAAGAATTCGATGAAGATTATGATTTCAATTATATCGGTTGGATTCAAGAATGGAGTCAGGGTGAAGGATATGGTATTCCAGATTATGAGTACCAAGAAAACTATGATGGAGAATTTACATGCTATCTTACTATAAGTGGTGATGATGGATTCTATTTAAATGAGTACGGTGTAGGTTCAAGTCATGCTAAAGCTAGATATGATGCTGCATATAAGGCTTATAAGTATTTAAAAGAAAATGATTATATAAAAAGCGAATATGAAGATGCAGTTGGTGAACCTATTTATGAAGAAGCAACACGTCAAATTAATGAATTATATCAAAAAAGATTGATTGGTAAGCCTGAATACGAGTTAGAACCTGAAACTAATGATGATTGTCAAACAGAATGGTCATGTTCTTTGAAAGTCGATGGCTATGAAAGAGAATTCTATGGATATGGTAGCAATCAAAAAGAGTGTAAAAGAGATGCAGCATATGATTTCTTATGTTTCATAATGGGGATAGAGGAGGAAGACTATGAATAATCAAGTATTCGATCCTATAACAATGGATTTTGCTTTAAAGCAAATGAAACAAATCCAAAAAGAAAATGAGCAATCCTTAAGAAAACTTTTTGATAAAAAAATTAAACAAAGTTTTTTAATTGAAATGCTTCACCGAGTAGAAGATGAAATGGGACAATCAGTTTCTTCTTTTTATGATTTAACAATTAATAATGAAAAGATGATCACTGGAGATATAGGTGGCATAGAGTATGAAATATGTAGAATGATTGTTGGAATTCATCGTTCTAATTCTATATTCCTACAAGATTCTGAAAGAACATCTAACGAGAAAAGTGATAACTATAAAAAAGAATTGACTGCTCAAGTTATGGAACTAATCAAGTTGCGCTATTTTGCAGCAGATTTATTTAGAAAGAAGCAAATAATTAGAGGTGATGATTTCATTTTTTACCCAGTTCCATATAAATTATTTGCAATATGTGTTGATTCACTAGGTATATTAACTGAGAAGGGTAATAATGCGCCATTAAGTTGGTTCTATTCAAACATATTTAATAAGTCATTAGCAGCATTAACTTTGATAGAGGATAATTTTTTAGATAACGCTTATCCTATATGTCGTGTTGTAATTGAGCTATATTTCAAATTATTATTGATTGAAATACATTCCGAAGTATTTGATGAGCATTTTAAATTCGCTGATTATGATTGGAAAAAGACATGCTGTGGTCATAAGTATCCTGATGAATTTAAAGAAAAATTTTCCAATAGAAAAAATCAAAGAGAAAGATCTAGAATAGATTTTCTTCATTATGGATGGTTAGATCAAATTACTGATTATCATGAAAT
>FR889449.1:16027-17452 GCA_000432895.1 Firmicutes bacterium CAG:449
GAACCCATATTCAATTAATGGAATAATACAGTATCTTGAAGAAAAGAATGATTATAATATAGATTTTTCAGCATTAAAGACACTTCATAAAATGTGCCACTCATATACTCATGGGAACGTAGGTATTTCAAAATATCCTTTATTACATTATTTTGAATTAAATATAATCTTGGGTTCAATAATTCCACATACTTTCGTAATGCTACTAGAACATACTAAATACAAAAGAGAAATCAATAATGTGGATGTGTTGAAATCTTTTGAGAATGATTTTGTTAAACTAGTATCGCAATATTATGAAAGAAGTAAAGAAAACTTTGAAGCATATTATAGCTATAAAAAATAAGTTTAAAATGATATAATTTATAGTACAAATAAGTATTGTTATTTTACTCTCAATTTGGAAAATAAATACATAGAGTGGAAATACTATATTGAAACCTGTCGTTTTGGTGAAAATTTAACATTAATAATTTTAAGGTCAAATAACTATAGAGTTATTGACATCAGAAAGTGATGATTTGCAGTGTCTAAAAGAAGAAAAATTAATAATTTATTAATCAAAAATATTAAGTATTTGATGGATGAAGCTAGGTTTAATACAATGTTATTTGACTTTTATGTTATAAAAATAGTTTATTTTAAGATGTCATGTTTATATTGTAAAGGGCTTATACCATAATATTTTTTAAAAGCAGAAGAAAAATGGTATACGTTTTGATATCCTAATGATTCAGCTAAATTAGTTATTGTTCCGTAATCACTATCTAGCATTTCAATGGCTTTTTCCATTCTAACTTTAGTAACATATTGCATAGGGGATATGTTCATAACTTTATAAAAAATATTACGAAAATATGAAACACTATAACCAAATTTTTTTGATAAAATTTCGTTCGATAAATTTAAAGAGATGTTTTTATTTATATATTCTATTATTTTGTAAATATCATTTTTCTTATTCGTTGGTAAGTATTGTTTACTTGATTCATAAATAAGCAATTCATATAAAGCATTATAGACGCATTTTATCATTAAAAATTTTTTTAATTCGTTATTTTTTAAAACATCATGCTCAAAATTACTAAAGATTTTTAGTATTTTATCTTTATATGGATATTTAAAAATCTTTATTTCAGTTTCATCGATTTCACCTTCAAATTCAATTGAATAAAAATGCCCTTCTTCTTTTGATTTCCAAATATAATCACATCCTTTAGCTAAAAATACGATATTTTCTGCGTTAGAAATTATTATTTTGTTATTAGAATTATAAATTGTTTCACCTTCAAATTTAAAAATTAAAGCGTGATTTGCACGATTTATTCTTCTTCCTCCTGAATTATTAGAAGAAAAAGGACAAGTAATTGATTTGACATTATTAATTAATATATTTTTCATAAACAAATAATAACATATTAAAAT
>FR889450.1:0-543 GCA_000432895.1 Firmicutes bacterium CAG:449
AAATAACTTAGTTGATTATTATAAAAAAGAAGATATTGATATTAATTTAATAAATTTAAATAAAGAAAAAAGTGAAAAAGAATTTCTTGATTTATTAAATAACATTAATTCTTTAGAAGAAAGTATTGCCTCTATTGATGATGAAAAAAATCTTTTAAAAAATAAAAATGAAGAAAAAGAAATAATTGAAAATAAAATTAATTTATTTGATTGTGTCAATCAAGAATTAATTAAAGCAGATGAAAGTTTAAAAGAAAAATTTGTTTCTCCAATTAAAAATAAATTTTGTGAATATGCTTCTTTAATAGAAAAAACTATTGGTGAAAAGGTATCAATGGATAAAGATTATCATATTTATTTTGAACGAAATGGGATGCTAAGAAATTCAAATCATCTTTCTAGTGGTAATTTAGCTATTTGTGCTTTATGTTTTAGATTAGCTTTATTTGATAATATGTTTACTGAAGAAGAACCATTTATTATTATGGATGATCCATTTGTAATGCTTGATCAAAATCATTTTGATAAAACTAAATTAGTAAT
>FR889450.1:552-750 GCA_000432895.1 Firmicutes bacterium CAG:449
AATTAGTAATAGAATCACTAGCAAAAAATAAACAAATAATTTATTTTACTTGTCATGAAAGTCGAAAAATATAAATTATTTATAAATAAAATAATATTTAAGTTTAAAGAAAAGTATAATTATTTTAAAAAACATGATTTAGAAAAAATGGCATGATTTTTTTTAATGTGAATAAAGTCATTTAAAAAAATATAGTTG
>FR889450.1:783-1025 GCA_000432895.1 Firmicutes bacterium CAG:449
GTGTTTCAAAAATTTTTAAATTAAATAAAAAATTATAAACCAAATTATTATTTAAAAAGTGTTTATTTGGAATTGATGAATAAGTTATTTCATATATGATTTAAAGTATTCAGCAAACATATAAACATTAGTTGAAGGATTTTCTTTATTTTTTAGTCTAGATAATCTTTTTGCATTTTTAATAGCAAAATAAATGTTTTCACCTTTTGATGTCAAAAATTGATGCATGTTTTTTTGGTTAA
>FR889450.1:1076-2279 GCA_000432895.1 Firmicutes bacterium CAG:449
ATTATAAAATATTCTTGAGGATTTTTTATGAAATATGTTTTAGTTACAGGTGGCTATGGAGGCATGGGAAGAAAAACTTGCCAAGAACTTATAAAACAAGGATTTGTAGTCTTTGCTTTAGATTTAAAAGTTGAAGAAAAACAGGATAATCTTATCCCTCTTCAAGTGGATATTACAAATGAAGAAAGTATTGTAAATGCTTTTGATGATGTAAAAAAAATAACTGATAATTTATTTGCTATTATTCATTTTGCTGGAATTTATATGTTAGATTCTTTATTTGAAATTGAAACTAAAAATTTTGAAAGAATATTTAATATAAATTTAAAAGGTGTCTTTTTAATAAATAAAATTTTCAAGCCATTATTATTAAGTGGGAGCAAAATAATTATTACTACCAGTGAATTAGCACCTTTAGATCCTTTACCATTTACTGGTATTTATGCAATTAGTAAAGCAAGTTTAGATAAGTATGCATATTCTTTAAGAATGGAAGCACAACTATTGAATATAAGCATTTCAGTAATTCGAGCAGGGGCAGTTAAAACTAATATGTTAAATACTTCAACAAGATGTTAAATACTTCAACAAGTGCCTTAAATAATTTTTGTAATAAAACAGAATTATATAAATGTAATTCAAAAAGATTTAAAAAAATTGTTGATAGTGTGGAAGCTAAAAACATATTACCAAGTAAAATTGCTAATAAAACTATTAAAATATTAAAGAAGAAAAATCCAAAATTTGCTTATAAGATTAATAATAATTTTTATTTAAAACTTTTAAATATTTTACCAAAAAGATTACAATTTTATATTATTAGACAATTATTGAAGTAGATATATGTAAAGTATCAAAAAATATAATTTTATTCTAAATGTGAACTTTATAAATATTTATAATTAAATAAATTTGTGCTAGAATCAATGTATGAAATGTTTAAATTCTAATGCTTTAAAAATAGTTGCTATTATTGCAATGACTATTGATCATCNNNNTTATTGCAATGACTATTGATCATCTTGCATGGTTGATTTTTCCTAGTTATGATACATCTTTTTTACCTGTTTTAATGCATATTATTGGAAGAATTACTTGTCCAATAATGTGTTTTTTTATTGCTGAAGGGTATTATCATACTAAAAATTTAAAAAAGTATATTTTAAGATTATTTATATTTGCTTTAATATCGCATGTTCCTTA
>FR889451.1 GCA_000432895.1 Firmicutes bacterium CAG:449
TTTTTTTTATTCGCTTTTCACACTAATTTTTTCAAAAAAAGAATCTATATCATTTACTGATAAAAAATTAAGAGTTGGATTATTTTTTTTCATATTTTCAATATGCTTATTGAAGAAAGTTACTGATGATGGATCATTATCTATCATAATACAATTTCTTCCTTCTTCAATACATACTCTACCAGTTGTTCCACTTCCAGCAAAAAAATCCATTACTACAGCTCCTGGATATGAGAGAGAACGAACAAATCTTCTAATTATCTCTAATGGTTTTTGTGTTGGATGACCTACTCTTTCTAAAGAGTTGCCATTTAACCTTCCAATTTCCCAAACATTTGTGGGATTTTTCCCTTTCATAACATTTTCAGGAATTAATCTTGGGTCCTTTAAAGCTTTACTTAATTCTTCATCTGAATATTTAACTCTAACAGAGTCTAAATCAAAATAATATTTGTTGCTTTTAACAAGCCATATAGCCTCTTCATGACGATTAGCAAAATATCTATGTGCTGACATCCCATTTTTATAATACCAAACAATAGTATTTATTAATTGCCATTTAGTATTGTGTCTACAATGATATATTATTTCTGTCAAATCTCCACTTCTTTCGTCTCTAAATTGTGTTCCACCAAATATAACCATACTTCCATTCTTAGATAATACTCTATAAGCCTCATCAAGCCAAGTTTTAGCCCATTCCATATAATTTTTATGCATATCCCATTGAGCTAAATCTAAATTATATGGTGGATCAATTAAAATAAGTTGAACCGATTCATCTGGTAATTTTTTCAATGCTTGTACGCAATCTTCAATTAGCAATAATGATATTGTAATTTCAGGTTTATCAAAATCAATACTTGTTTTGTTTTTTATATTTTCTTTGTTTGCATGAAGAATAGAGCGAAGAGCTGAATTATGATGTGATTTATTATGTATTGCCATATTTTATCTCCTTTTATTGATGAACAACATTTTTTGTAAGTTGAGCAAAAAGATCTTTACTAAGAATATTTAATGATTTTCGTGCAATGTCAAGCATTATTTGAATCATTTCATTTTGATCCCATCTTTCACCATCTGGTTGAGTATAAATTGAAGTTGCCTGAAGCATAATTGTTCTTCCATTACATAATACAAATTTGTTTTCACATAAATTTGTATTCAAAGGTAAGCCATAATTAGCAGCTGTAAGTCTATCCAGTCTATTCAATGCACCATTATTATATGTAAGCGTTATTTTTCTTCCATCAGGTCTTTCTATAGTAATATCATGCGTTAAAAAATTAGAACCTTCAAGAAATAAAACATAAGGAAAATGTAATTCACCAAGCATGAGATTTGCAATTTCAGCTATGTTTTTGTGTGAACGTTCAATAGCATTTCCAGCGACCATTAAATCTTGATCATTATTTTTTCCAACTAAAATACCATTTCTTATATTTTCAATATCTTTTCCTTGATGTTTAGCTTCTGATACTAGTACAACCCTCCACTTACCATTATCATCTAAAACTTCAATAAGCCCACCATCTGGTTTAATATTAGAATTTTGAACATATAATGTTTGTCCTAATGAAGGATCTATTTTTCTTAAAGCGTCGTTTATCTCCCTTTTTGAAATTTCAGGTCTAAATCTAAATGTAAGCATTGGAAACTCTTTTTCAAGAAGGCTCTTTACACCATATTGATTATCATAAACATCATGATCATGTTGCTGAGCTTCTTCTCCAAAAATACCAATTACACCATGTGACTCTTTATGCTGTTCTGTTAGTCTTTTTGATTGATTCTTTTTCAT
>FR889452.1:0-107 GCA_000432895.1 Firmicutes bacterium CAG:449
TTTCAAATTATTTGAAGGGAAAATGATTTAATCAAACTTATTTCTATAATTATATTTTCTTAAAACAGTTTTTTTTCTTAATGAAGATACTTCAGTGTATATTTCTG
>FR889452.1:146-2243 GCA_000432895.1 Firmicutes bacterium CAG:449
GAATGACCAAGAATTTCTTGAACTGAACGTAAATCCGCGCCATTAGAAAGAAGATTTGTAGCAAATGTATGTCTTAAAAAATGAGGTGTAGATTTTAAATTAATATTAGCCATTTTTTTATATTTTCTAAAAATGTTTTCAATTGAATAAATTGATATTTGATTTCCATATTTATTAATAAAAACATTATTACAATTAGGATTGTATTTTTTTCGAAGCTTAATCCAATTAAAAAGACTATCAAAAACTTTTTGGTTCATGATGTAAAGTTGTCTTTCTTTTCTTCCTTTACCATTAATTAAAATTGTTTTTTCGCTTTTAGAGATATCTTGTATTTTTAATAATGCTGCTTCAGAAATTCTTATTCCAGTGGAAATTAATAATTCAAGTAGAGCAACATTTCTTGTTGCTTCAAATATTTTGTATTCACTTTTTGCGGATTCTAAATCTTTATATATACAATCAATTAATTTTTTTACTTCTTGTAGTTGTAAGGTTTTTGGTAATCTTTTTTCTTGCTTAAATTTAAATTTAAGTTTTTTAAATGGATTAATTGATATTAAATTATTGTCATCTAAAAAATTATAATAAATTTTTAATGAAACTATTTTTCTTTTTATTGAACGATCTTTTAGTTTTTTTGTTTCTGATAAGTGGTTAATATAATTTAATATATCAACTTGTTTTACTTTTAAAATATCTATTTCATTTAAATAAATAATAAAATTATTTATGTCACTTTGATACGCTAAAAGTGTTTTGTTTGTTAGGTTTTTTGTAACCTTTAATTGAGTTAAAAACTCTTTAATGTAATTATTTTCCATAATAAGCCCCTTGAGCATTATATCATTATGAGATAAATATGAGATTTAATGAAATAAAATGCATATAAAAAAGGAGACCAAATTTGATCTCCTTTAATTTTTTTAGTTATTAGATTATAACTTTCTGTTGTAGAATTCAACGATTTGTGATTCGTTAATTTCTTTTGACATTTCGCTTCTTTCAGGAAGTCTAATGTATTTACCAGATTCTTTTTCTTTATCAACTTCAACGTAAGCAACTGTAGCTGGCATAGATTCAAGTGATGATTTAATAATAGCTAAATTCTTACTTGTTTCTTTAACAGAAATTGTTTCACCAACTTTAACAATGTAACTTGGGATATCAAGTTTCTTATCGTTTACTAAGATATGACCATGTGTAACAAGTTGTCTAGCTTGACGTCTTGTTCTAGCAAATCCCATACGATAAACTAAGTTATCTAATCTTGATTCGAGAATTTGCATGAAGACAACACCTGTAACAGCATCTTTAGTTGATTTTGCTATTAAGAATAAACGTTGGAATTGTCTTTCAGATACTCCATAAGTTTCTCTTAATTTTTGTTTTTCAATTAATTGTTTACCATATTCAGATGGTTTCTTTCTTTTGTCTTTAGCATGTGGGCCTGGTCCATAAGATCTTTTCTTGAGTTCGACTCCTGTTTCAAGGACTGAATATCCTAATCTACGTGAAATCTTCCAAGATGGTCCTGTATATCTTGACATGTTTTTTTTCTCCTTTCTTTATCATACGGATAAAGCAATAGGTATAGATCCCATTTCCTCGGATGATACGCCTTCACCATATAGCTAGGTTACTTTTTTAGCGTTCGTCGGACAGGATGTATCTATATGCTAACATCGCATGCTTATTAATATTACTATAGTAATATAATTTATGTCAATGAAAAAAGTAAAAATTTGATGAAAAAAATTTATGTAAAATTTAAAAAAATTGTTTGTTACTTTTATTCTTTTATTGTTTACAATAAAATGCTATATTAATTTATGAAGGTGATTAACTTATGTTTATTTATTTAATTGATGATGTTTCTAAAATAATTCTTAGTGTTGTAATTGCTATTGTAATAGTTAGTTTATTAGTAGCATTCTTTTTACTTATTAATGGTCATCGCCATGCAAAAAGACAAGTTCAAGATTTAACAAAAAGATATGATAAATTGCATGCTTTATTGGTGGATCAATTAAGTAATGATATTAAACGTGTTTATTCTATTTCACAAAGTAATGTTGAATATGAAAGCATCTATAA
>FR889452.1:2284-3585 GCA_000432895.1 Firmicutes bacterium CAG:449
TAATGAAGTTTGCCAACAAGAAGATGTTTTTGCAAGAAAAGCAGTTACTGAATTACAAAAACTTTTAGCAGAAAAAAAATATAATCAAATTAAAGATGAATATGATATGGTTAAAAGTAAAGTAATAGAATTAGAGGAAAAATATAATCAATTAAATACTTCTCTTAGTGAAATAATTAATGTTGATGATGATAATCGTCAAGATATGTTAATGTATAAAAGAGAATTTAGAGAAATTAAAAGTGAGTATGAACAAAAAAAGAATGAATTAAAATATATTGAAAGTTCATTTGTTAATGTCTTTGATAAACTTGAAGCATCCTTTTTAGAAACTGAAAAATTACTTGGTGGAGCGCATTATATTGAAGCAAAAGAAAAATTACCAGAAATTGAAAGAGTATTAACTGCTTTAAGTAAAGCAATTGTTATTTTGCCTAAATTATGTACTTTATCTTATGTAGCTATTCCAAATAGTATTAAAGAAACTTCAGATCGTTATAATCAATTAATTGAAGAAAAATATCCTTTACATCATTTAAAGTTTCAAACATTGATGGATTCTTTTGATAAAACTTTAACTTCAATTTATGAGCGTTTAGGTAAATTTCATACTAAAAATGTAGAGAGTGAACTTAATCAAATTCGTGATTCTTTAATTGTTTTAAATAGTGATTTTGATAATGAAGTTGCTTCTAAAAAATTCTTTTCTTCATCTTATGAAGAAATTTATAATGGTTCATATAAACTTGAAAATAAATTTATTAAATTAAAAAGAATTATTCCAGATTATAAGAAAACTTATTTATTAAAAGATACTTGTGTAGAAGATCTTAATTCTATTCAAAATGAAATAAATGAATTAGGTGTAATTAAAAGAAATTTAGATACTTTTGTACATGCTTCTAGTCAACAACCATTTTCTGTTTTATCAAGTAAATTAAAAGATTTAGATAGTTCTATGAAGAAAATTGAAGATGATATTGAAAGAACTCATGTTTATTTAACTTCTTTAAAAGATGACGCTAATAATGATTATGATTATATGACATCTACTTTTATTCAATTAAAAAAATATGAAGCTATTTTACGTAAAATAAATGTACAATCTTTAACTTTAACTTTTAATGAAAATTTTAAAAAGTGTTATCAATTATTAAATGAATGTGGAGATTTAACTTCTTATTTACCAATTGATGTAGCTTTATTAAATGAAAAAGTTAAAGAAATTTCTATTTGTTTTGAAGAAATAAAATCTAATATTTCTTCTATTGAAGAAAATGTTAAAAATGCTGAAGATTCAG
>FR889452.1:3617-5717 GCA_000432895.1 Firmicutes bacterium CAG:449
TGTACGTGCTAATGCATATAGACAAAATTTTGATGATGTAAAAACTACTCTTCTTAGAGCGGAAAAATCATTTTTTGAAGGTGATTTTATTCGTACATTTGATGAAACAAGTGCATTAATTAAAAAAATTAAACCTGATACAGGTAAATAATCTATTTGTTAATTATAAATAGTCATAAAATAATATGGTGAGATAAATGATTTATTTTGATAATGCCGCGACAACAAAAGTTAATGAAGAGGTTTTAGATAGTTTTAACTATGTAGTAAAGAATTATATTGGTAATTCTTCTTCTTTGCATAAAGAAGGTTTAAAAGCAAGTGAATTAGAAAAAAAAGCAAGAGAACAAATTGCTTCCTTTTTTAAATGTAATAATGAAGAGGTTCTTTTTACTTCAGGGGCTACTGAATCAAATAATTTAGCTATTAAAGGAGTGGCTTTCCGTTATAAAAATCGTGGAAACCATATAATCACAACAAAAATTGAACATTTATCTGTTTTAAATACTTTTAGGCAATTAGAAAAAGAATTTAATTTTAAAGTAACATATTTAGATGTTGATGAAAACGGAGTAGTTAGTGTTGATGAATTAAAAAAAGCAATTACTAATGAAACTATTTTAGTGTCTATTATGGTGGTTAATAATGAAGTAGGTTCTATTCAACCAATTGAAGAGATTGCTTCTTTATTAAAAAATTATCCTCAAATTCATTTTCATACTGATGCTACGCAAGCTATTGGTAAAATTAATATAGATTATCATGATGTTAGTTTAATTACTTTATCTGGTCATAAAATAAATTCATTTAAATTTTCTGGTATTTTAATTAAAAGAAAAGATACTGATTTAATGCCTCTTATTACTAATGCCTCTTATTACTGGAGGAGGTCATCAATTTAATTATCGTTCTGGTACAACTAATGTTCCAATGGAAGTTAGTTTAGCTAAAGCGATTAGATTAGCGTTTATTCATCAAAAAGAAAATTATGATTACGTAAAAAAACTAAGAGATTATTTTGTAGAAAAAATGTCTTCTATTGCAGGAGTTAAATTTAATTCTAATGATAATTGTTCACCATTTATAATTTCTTTTTACACTAATAAGAAGGCTTCTGTAGTGGCTGAAGCTTTATCAAATAAAGAGATATATGTTTCTACAAAATCGGCATGCTCATCAAAAAAAGAATCTTCATCATATGTTCTTCTTGCTATGCATAAAGATAGTTATGTTGCTAGTAATTCAATAAGAGTATCATTTTGTAAAGATAATACATTTCAAGAAGTTGATATATTTTATCAAGAATTAAAAAATATTTTAAGTACACTTAAATAAATAACAAGGAGTTTATATGCAAGCAAATATTATTATGGTTCGATATGGAGAATTGTCGACCAAAGGAAAAAATAAAGGCGATTTTATTCGTCTTTTAGGTGAAAATATTAAACATGCTTTAAGAAAATTCACTTTATTAAAAATTGATGTTAAACATGATCACACCTATATTTATTTAAATGGAGAAGATTATGAAAATGTTTCTCATCGCTTGAAAGATGTTTCTGGCATTTTTTCTTTTTCACCTGTTTATCAAGTAGATAAAGAGATGAGTCAAATTGAAGAATGTGCTTTAAATCTTGCTAAAGAAGAAAATAAAAAAACTTTTAAAGTTGATTCTAGAAGAGTTGATAAAACATTTCCTTTAATTTCTGATCAAATTAATCGTCAAGTAGCTTCTTTTGTTTTAAAAAATACTGAATATAAAGTTGATGTACATAATCCAGAATTATTGATTAATATTACTATTAGAGAAAACTGTACTTATGTATTTGCTCATGTTGAATATGGAGCTGGTGGATATCCTTTAGGTATTGGTGGTAAAGGTCTTATGATGCTTTCAGGAGGAATTGATTCACCAGTAGCAACATATTTAATGATGAAACGAGGAGTGAAAATGGAATGTATCCATTTTGCGTCCCCACCATATACTAATGCCGCGGTAATTACTAAAATCAAAGATTTACTAAAAGTATTAACTAACTATCAAGCTTCAATTAAATTATATATTGTTCCATTTACTCATTTGCAAGAAGAAATATATCG
>FR889452.1:5729-6515 GCA_000432895.1 Firmicutes bacterium CAG:449
AAGAATATATCGTAATGTTAATGTTTCATATGCGATAACAATTATGAGGAGAATGATGTATAGAATTAGTTCTATTGTTGCTAAAAAATATAATGATTTAGTTATTTGTAATGGTGAATCAATTGGTCAAGTTGCTTCACAGACTTTAAAATCAATGCAAGTGATTGAAAAAGTTGCTTCTTTACCAATTATTAGACCTTTAGCGGTAGAGGATAAAATTGATATTATTAATTTAGCTAGAAAAATAAATACTTATGATATTTCAATTAGACCTTATGAAGATTGTTGTACAATTTTTGAAGTAAAAGATCCAACCACTCAACCTAATGAAGAAAAAGTTTTAGAGTTTGAAAGTAAATTTAATTATGAAGAATTAATATATGAATGTATTAATAATATTGAAGTAGTTAAAATTACTGATGAAGAAGATTTAGATAATTTATTTTAATAAAAATTTTTCTTTTGTAAAAACTATTCTTGGAGGCAAGAATGAACAAAAAGAAAAAACAAAAAAAAGAAATTAATGTTCCAACTTATTTATTTCCTCAAAGTGAAGAATATTCTAAAGAAGTAATTGATTTAGAAAAGCAAAAAAAGAAGAAATAATTGAATAAAGATGAGTTA
Source organism: Firmicutes bacterium CAG:449 (assembly GCA_000432895.1). Classification (GTDB taxonomy): domain Bacteria; phylum Bacillota_I; class Bacilli_A; order RFN20; family CAG-449; genus CAG-449. The sequence continues at coordinate 6,354 of FR889452.1, forward strand.
TAAAGATAACAATAACTATATGAAAATTGTTATTATTATACTTATCTTTTTTATTATTTTTTTGAATTTTTTATTAGTTGATCTTTATGTTAGTGAAAATCAATTCATTATAAAATTATATAAAATAAAAATATTTTCTTTAAAAAATGAAAAATATTATCG
>FR889452.1:6545-10938 GCA_000432895.1 Firmicutes bacterium CAG:449
TTTAATAAATAAATTAATCTCTAGTAAAGGAAAAAATAATGTTAATGTTATTAAACATATTTCTTTTTTGAAAGTTAATCTTAATATTGAAACAAAAGTAAATAATTATCAATTATTTTTATATAGTAATGTCTTATTTTTATTTGTTATTAATAATATTTATCCATTAATAAAAAAAAGAATTCCTTCTTTAAATTATAAGTTAAAGAATTACTTCTTTAAATTATAAGTTGAACAAAAGTGAAAGAAATTCATTTCAATTAGAAGTTAGTCTAATAATCAATGTTTTTAAAATAATCTTTGCATTAATGAAAGGAAAAAAGTATGTCACAAAGAGATATTAATGAGATGTTAAGTAATTCTTTACAAAATTTGAATTTAATTATTGATTCATCAAAAGTAATTGGTTCACCTTTAAAAATTGATGAAGAAAGAATCATTATTCCATTAAGTAAAATTACTTTTGGTTTTGGAGTGGGCGGATCTGAATTTTCTTCAAAAAATGAAAAAATCATTTCCAATAATTTAATTGAAAATGATTCTAATTATCCTTTTGGTGGTGGCACAATTGGAGGTGTTAATATTATTCCAATTGCTTTTTTAATGATTGAAAAAGATAACTCTAAAATAATTAGAGTGGAAAATGATGATACTTTATTTAATAAGTTATTAGAGTTATTTTTAAAATTTATGGCGAAAAAAAACAAGGATTAAATCCTTGTCTTATTTAGCTAATGCTTTTTTTGCAACATTTACTAATTCAGCAAAAGCTGCTTCATCAGTAATAGCGAGTTCAGAAAGCATTTTTCTATTAACATTAACGTTAGCTAATTTTAAACCGTGCATTAATGTTGAATAGTTCATATCATAGTTTCTGCAAGCTGCATTGATACGAACAATCCAAAGCTTTCTATAATCTCTTTTAATTGTTCTACGAGATACATATGCATAGTGTAATGAATGCATTACTTGTTCGTGAGCAGTTTTGTATAAAAGATGCTTTGAACCAAAATAACCTTTAGCTCTTTTTAAAACTTTTTTTCTTCTTGCGTGTGTAATTGTACCACCTTTAACTCTCATGACGAGTACCTCCTTATAATTGGATCAAGTCTTTGACTCTCTTGTAGTCTGACTTTGATACCATACTTGCCTTTCTTAAATGGCGAATTTGTTTGTGTGTTTTGTTATGGCTTAAGTGTGAAATATAAGATGAATGTCTTTTTAATTTTCCTGAGCCAGTTACTTTAACTCTTTTTGTTAAAGCTTTTTTGGATTTCATTTTTGGCATGATTTTGTCCTCCTATTTTTTTACTTTTGACGCTAAAATGACGATTAAGGTTCTTTTATCAAGAATAGCAGGCTTTTCGACAACTGCTTTTTCTCCACATAGAGAAACAAAGCGATCCATTACTTCTTGTCCAATTTCCATATGAGATAATTGTCTACCTCTAAATCTCATTGTTAATTTTACTTTGTTTCCTTCATCTAAGAAGCGTAGAGCATGTTTTAATTTTGTTTGTAAATCATGTTCACCGATTACTGGAGATAATTGAACTTCTTTTACTTCAATAATGGTTTGATTCTTTTTTGCTTCTTTAGCTTTCTTTTGTTGTTGGAAACGATATTTTCCATAATCTAAAATTTTACAGACTGGAACTTTAGCATTTGGTGCGACACATAATAAGTCTAATGAATATGTTTCAGCGAGTTGTAATGCTCTTCCACGTGGCATTTCACCAAGTTGTTTTCCATCAGGATCAATGACTAAGACAGTTGGAAAACGGATAAGATTGTTGACTAAGTCATCACCATATTTATTGAATTTTGGTGATTTATTGTTGTTTTCTATGATAAAATCCTCCTAGTAAAATAAAAATGGGCACAGAATCCTGCGCCCACAAAAGTTCATATTTTATTTGTAGCTTTTTACCAATCCAATTAATTGAATCTGGTGAGAAGCGGGCGCTTCCTCTTTCCACGGTTTTATTTACCTCAAATATATTATTAAATCTTGAATAATATGTCAATTGTTTTTTATATATTTTTTAAATTTATTTTATTTTGCTAGTTAATAATAATCGCCTAAAATTAGGCGATTTAAGTTAAATTAAGCGTTTTGATAAAATTAATTATCATTTTGTATCTTTTATTTTTTAACAATTTTTTATATACTTAGATTGTAACTTGGGGAGAACTTAATGAATACTTTTTTAAATAATTACGCTAAAAAGACAAATTTAGCAATAAGAAATGATGTAGTGTATGGAATTTATAATAATTATCAAATTTCTATATCTTACACTAATACATCAACAATTGTTATTCAATGTGATATTTTTTCATTTATGAATGATGAAGAGATGGAAAGTATAAATAACTATTTAAAAGCTATAAAAGAAAAGTTTAAACTTACTAAATCTATAATTACTAAAAATAAATTATCATTTTTTGTTAGTGCAATGACTTTTCCAGGAACAATAAAAAAATTAGATTTAGCTTTAAATGATATTACTACTTATTTAAATGATTATAATTTTAAAAATAAAGAATATTGTCCGATTTGTGGAGAAAGTTTAACCTCACAAGAATTAGTTTATTTTGATAATAGTTATATACTAGTCGATTCTAATTGCGCTCTCAAAATTAAAGAAGAAAATGATCGAATTGAAAAAGAGTATCAAGCTTTGCCAAATAATTATTTACAAGGAACTATTGGAGCAATTTGTGGAGGATTAATTGGAGCAGTTGTTTGGATTTTAGTAGGTGGAGTGATTGGCTTAGTATCTGGTTGGATTGCCTTTTTAATCGCTTATTTATCATCATTTGGATATGATAAGATGAAAGGTAAACCAAGTAAAGTTAAACCAGTTATTACTTCAATTGTTACTATTATTCTTATCGTTGTTTCAATGTTTTTAACGTACTATCTTATCGTATTAATTAACTTAAAAGGCACTGATTATAATGCTTTTGATGTTTTAATTGAATTATTAAAAAATGATAAAGATTTTCAAGCGGCTTTTATTAAAGACATGATTATGAGTGTTTTCTTTGGAGTCTTTGGAATAGTTTTATCAATAATTCAAATGAAAAATAAACTTCATAAAAAATGGTAAATTAATATGATAAAAGAACATAAATTTGAGTTTATAATAACTCTATTAATTTCTATTTTTGCAATAATAGTTTTAACTCTTTCTTTTATAAACAGAATTGATAAAGGTGAAGGAGAAATAAATATTTCTAATTACACTAATTATATAGAACTATCAATAAAAACAAATTTTGTAATTGGTAATAATGTTAATCAAACTGCTGATATAAGTGTTTTTGGAAAAACAAATTATTATGAAATAACTGATTTAAGTTTTTCTTATCAAATTAATGTTGATAATACTTCTTCATCAACTTTTACTAAAACAATAGATAAAATTGAATATAACTTAAATACTAAATTAGATAATATTAGTTTTACTTTTCAGAATGATCTATCATTTCCTAATTTAAAATTTGAATTAATTAGTATAAGTGGTAATTATAACTATCACGGATAAGGAAAAATTTATGAGAGAAGAAAAAAGTAAATTTCAAAATTTTCAAACTATATTGTTTTTAGTTTTATCAATTATAACCACTGTTTTTTATGTGTTATTTAAACCAATGCCAGTGTTACTATTAGTAATATTACAAATATTAAGTATAATTGGTATTTTAGTTTTAAGATATGCTTATGAGATAGGGTATTTTAGTAATTATTTACATGCTACTTTTAACACTAAATATGCATCAACTGATAATTATGAACCAAGTGAACTAGTTATTAATTCATATAAGTTTACTGGTTACTTATTGATTATTGCTCAATTTGCATTAGCTTTTACTTATTAATTAATGGCATCTAAAGATGCCTTTTTAATTTACACTACAATATAAATCTTTTTTAATGTTTTAATTTACTTTTATTATATAGTATAATTATTTTGTTCTATTAAAAATTAAAGGGGATTTTTATGAAAACATGTCCAAATTGTAATCATCAAGTAGATGAAAAAAGTAAATTTTGCCCAGAATGTGGGCACAATTTTCCTATAGAAAAATTTTGTCCTAATTGTGGCAATAAACTAAGTGAAAATGCTAAATTTTGTCCAGAATGTGGATGTAAAATTGTAAATGATAAAACTTCAAATGTAGATAGTTTATTTTCACTCGATAATTCTAAAAGTGATGATTTATTTTCACTTGGTAGTTCTTCAGATGATGATTTATTTAAAATTGATTCAACTATAGATAATAAAATAAATAAAGAAAATGATTATAAGAAGAAAATTGATTTAGCTTATTCATATTGTCTTAGAGAAATGTTTGATCAAGCAAAAAAAATATATGAAGAAAT
>FR889453.1:0-143 GCA_000432895.1 Firmicutes bacterium CAG:449
CAAATAATTTTTTTAGATCTTCTTTTTTATCTTTTAAATTTGTTTCAAAAATTTTATGAACTTTATTTAAATATACATTAGCTTCTTTTTTAGTTGCTTTAGCTTTTAAAAACATCGCTTCTGTAAGTTGTTTACCAACTTTC
>FR889453.1:214-6157 GCA_000432895.1 Firmicutes bacterium CAG:449
ACGAATTTTTGTAAATTGTTCTTCAGAAAGTTTTAATAAATCCTTTCCATCATAAATAATTTGACCATCTTCAATAATTTTATTATTAGCTAAAATTCCTAAAATTGCTTTAGATGTAACAGATTTGCCTGAGCCAGATTCACCAACAATTGCTAAAGTTTTACCTTTAGTTAAACTAAAATCAATACCTCTAACAGCTTTAACTGTTCCTGTATTAGTTTTAAAAGAAATACGAAGATTTTTTACTTCTAAAATTTTATCATTTTGATTTTCCATAACTAATCCTCGCTTCCTCTTAAGGTCGTATTAAATGCATCTCTTAATCCATTACCAAATAAGTTAAACGAAATCATCAACAAACAAATAATAATTGATGGGAATAAAAGAATATGTGGGTAATTTGCAAGTCCAGCAATCTTACCTTCATTAAGCATTGAACCAATTGAGTAGATTCCACTACTTTCAAAGTTAATAATTCCTAAATATGATAAACTTGCTTCTGAGAAAATAATTCCAGGAATCATTAAAACAGATCTAGTAACAAGCGTACCTGTAGCATTAGGTAAAATATGTTTAAAAATTAATCTACTATCTTTTGCTCCTAAAGTTCTACTTGCAAGAACATATTCTTGTCCTTTAAAACGATAGAATTGCATACGTGTAGTAGATGCTACACCTACCCAACCATTATAGATAAATGCAATAAATATAGCAAACACAACAATTCCAGCAGGTCCTAAAGCATTTTTAAGTTGTTCATTATTAACAAATTGAATATTTGCAATAGACATAATAATAACAGTCGGAATATTTGAAATAATATCAGTGAAACGCTCCATAATTAAGTCAACTCTTCCACCATAATATCCACTTATAGCACCCCAAATTAAACCAATAATAAAGTTAACTAAAGTAATACATATTCCAAGCATTAATGAGAAGCTTGCACCTTTTGCAAGTCTTAAACAAATATCTTTTCCTTGTTGATTTGCACCAAAAGTATAAATTGGTTCAAATCCATTTTTATAAGTTACATAATCATAGTAATCAACTCTAACTGTATAAACACCATTTATAAGTTTTTCATAAACTAGATTACCTTCTCCATCTCTTAAATAAACATCAATTGGATTTCCATTTTCATCTTCAACAACTCGAAATTGAGTATCACTATATCCATTTCCAACTTTTACTGGTTCTAATTTAAAGAAATATTGATTTTGTATATAAGCATTTCTAAGATTTCTAATAAGAGAAGATGAATTTACATCTAAATTTAATTGTTCAGCAACACTATCCACATATGATTCATAATCAACAAGTGGTTTCATAATAGAACCCTTTTGAGCAGAACTTGTTTTTATATTTTGATGATATGTTCCATTACTTTTTTCATGTTCAACAAGAGCTTGATATTGTTCAGGAGTTAAAGAAGTTAAATTTTTACAACCAATTGCATATGTGTTAATTTTAACTTCATTCATATACATTCCAGGCATTAATAAATTTCTTGATTTTATTTCAACAACACGATCATAATTTGAATCATTTACTTGTAATTTTTTTAATTCACGGTCATTATATTGCTCAACTTTTGTTCCATCCCAAAAACCTGTACCATCAAATAATTTTACTCTAGGCAAAACATTTGCAAAATATGGTTCAGCAAATTCATTATTTAAATAATCATTACCAACATGATTTTTTTGATCAAAAATTGGTTCAAAAATTGAAAATAAAATAATTAATAAAATAATAAAAGCACCGACAACTGACGCTTTATTTTTTACAAAACGACGCATGCAATCGTGTAAATAGCTAACTGGTTTTGTTTCAAATTTTGTATCATGAATAATTTCATCACGATGAGCAAATTTAAACTTATCTTTACGAGAAGTTGAATTGATAGTTTCTTCCATTATTTTCTTCCTCCCATTCTAATACGTGGATCTACTAATCCATATGATATATCAACAAGTAATCCACCAATTAATCCAATTAAGATATAAAACATACCAACAAATTGGAAAACATCATAATCTTTTTGAGTAATTGAATCTAAGAATAACGATCCAACCCCATTTATTGAGAAAATACTTTCAATAATCATTGAGCCACTTAAAACAGACAAAATTTCTCCAAGTAACATTGGGAAAATAGGTACTAATGAATTTCTAAAAGCGTGTCTAACTGTTGCTTGACCTCTAGTTAAACCTTTAGTTCTAGCAAGTAACATAAAGTCAGATGTCAATACTTCTGTTAATTCCGCTCTAGTATATCGAGCATAACCAGCAATTGAACCAAGAGACATAGCAACAACTGGTAAAATCATTGAAACAAACATTTTCCCAGAAAACCATGATCCATCAAAATCTGCTCTAACAGCTGGAAGCCATTTCAATTTAAAAGCAAATACATATTGAATTAAGAATGAGTAAACAAAACTAGGAACAGAAATTAAAAGCATTACTAATATTCCAAGAACATTATCTTGCCATTTATTCTTTTTTAAAGCCATATATGTTCCTAAAGCAAGACCTAAAGGAACTGCAATAATCATAGAATAAACGTTAATTAAAATTGTTGGAGCCATTCTACTTCCTAATAATTCTATAGGGGTGCTTAATTTAGATAATTTCCAAGAATATCCCCAACGAGAGACATATTCAATATGTCCATCAACTTCAAATGAAGATGGAGAAATTAAATTTTTCAAAAAAGCCCATAATTGTTGTAAAACAGGGACCGAATAATATTCACCATCGTCTCCTAAATACATTCTTCCTAAAGCAACTTGCATTTCATAATATTTAGAAATATCGCTACCTGCACCACCTGGAGCGGAGAAAGGTAGGAGCCTAATTAAAATGAAACAGATAACAAATATTATTAAAAATGTCACAATCATTAATAATACACGTTTTAGAATATACATAAGTGTTTCTTTTGTATCTCTCATTTTTTCACCTCTATAACACACCTAAAGACCAAAACAGTTTTAGTGAGTACACCGAAACCATCTTGGTCTAGAAAATTTTTAATTTGTTTTGAAGAATTATAATTTATATAATCCAGATAAATCAGAGCCATTGCTCTTTACATATTCATTCCATGTTTTATCATTAAAGTTGAATTTCATATGTCTAATTCCACCATAACCAATAAGGTTAATATATGTTGAAGAACCATTTTCAACTTTAAATGTTGTTAATGAAGAAGATCCACGAGCAACAACTGGAATTGCTTCAAATCTATTTAAGATACCTGCTTCTAAGCCTGCTAAAGCATTTACTCTTTCATTATGAACTTGGTTATATCTTGTCATAATTGCTTCATTTGCAGGATCATTTCTATCAATTCCATCTAAATCAGGTTCTTTGATAGTATCATTAATGTATGTATACCAACCATAGAATGATTTAGTTTCAGTAGAAGAGTCAATATTTCCATCACCATTAAGATCAATATCAAGATTTACATTGTCTTGTTTTCCTTTAAATCCATATTCACAACATGAAGCAAATTCAGGATCACAATAAACTTGCATTAATCCATAAGGGTTAATAGCAGCACCACCCCAAATAGAGAAAATCATATCATAGTTACCAGCTTTTGCTGAGTTATAATAGTCTTCATCTTTTACTGTATCTAACTTAAAGCCAATTGAAATTTTATTAGCTTTTCCTTCGTTATATTTACTTACAGCACCATCAATAGCTGATTTAAATGCATTACTTAAGAAATCTCTCATTGCAACAGTTGTTGTAGATTGATCATCATATACTCTAAATTCAATATCAATTGTATCACCAGATTTTAATCTATTAGCTTGAATTTCTTCTTCAATAGCTTTTTCTACATAGAAAATAGCTTGTTGTAAATTATATCCATTGCTACTTGCAGCTAAAGCAGATTCTGTATATCCATCACTATAAGGGTCGCCACCTAATTTTCCATAAACATTGTTATAAATTGATTTAGCAGCATTAGTACTTGTATACATTTCACCAATTTCAACATCAGTTAAGTATAAACTATTTAATAATCCTGTAAATGGAGCACTACCAGCAGTTGTTTGAGAAGCAAATGTATTTCTATCAATTGCAAGAGATAAGCCTTTTCTAAAGTTATCATTTGCTAAAATTGTTTTAATGTTATTTCCTTTTTGACGTGATTGTAATTTTGATAAATCTGAGTTGAATGAAATTTTTTGTGTATATGATTCCAAAGTTGTAGTAAGTCTTGAAGATCCACCATAATCTTTCATATCATTAGCATCAAGAGTAAAATCATCAATTAAACCTTTTTCAAATAGTCCACGTGCAGTATTATGGTCTTCAATAACTGTTGTCTTAATACCAGTCATTTGATATTGACCTACATGCTCACCATCTGTCCAGCCATACCATTTATCATTTTTAGCGATAAAGAATGATTTACCTTCTTCATAACTTTGCAAATAATAAGGGCCATATGAATCGTAATTTTTAACATCTTTTGTAGCGTATGCAGTTGATGTTAATCCACTTGTACGAACAATTAATTTATCATATAAATCTGTTCTAACTAACCAGTTACTTGATAAAGCAAACTTTAAATTTAATAAGCTAATAGACTTACCTAAATATAATCTAATTGTGTAATTATCAAGTGCTTTAATTCCAACTTTATTAAAATCACTAAATTCAGCATTTTTAATGCTACCAAATAATAATGATAAATATGCATTAGAATTGGTAATATTCTTATATGTTCTTAAGAATGTATTTAAATCTTTTGACATTTGGTCTTCGGAATATTTAGTTAATTTATCTTGTTCACTCCACGTAGCAGTTAATGAACTTCTAACAAATACTTCTTTAGTGTTAAAATCATTTGTTAAAATATCATAGTTCATCATATCTGCTTTTACATCAGAAGGAGAAACTGCTTTATCCCAATCACTCTTTTGATCTGATCTAGAATGATCAACAAAATGTAATCCATAATATTGAACTGCATCAATAATTCTTTGGCAAGCTAATTTTGCAGTATCATTAAAGTTTTCCATTAATTGGTTGATAACAGAATATAATGTTGTTGTTTCATCTGCATTTGAGAAAACAGTTTTAACAAATGGAGTATATCTACCTAAATTTAGATAATACTTGCCTGCAACAGATGATTCATCATCAGTATTTTTAAATTTATATGTATCAGTATCTAAATAATTATATAATGGTTCGATAGTTTTACGACCGGATTTATAATATTTTTCAGCATTAGCAATAACTAAATTAGATGCATAAAAACTATCAGCACGGAAATTAACCATTGCTGGATCAAGTTGTCTTCTCATGGATTCAACATAATCTTCAGCAGTAATTGCTTTTCCATCACTATTCCATTTTGCATTTTCATTTAATTTGATATCCCAAATCATGCCTTCTTCTGGGTTTGAATAACCATATTGGTTTCTTAATTCATCCATTTGTTCTGGAGTAGTAATATCTTTTCCAGCAGTACCTTCACCAATTTTAACTTTATATGGCATTTCACTAGCCATTTCAGTAACAAATACATAACCATCTTTTTTATCATTTAAAGCAACATCATAGAAGCCTATTTCAGTAAAACTAGTAATATAACTTTCATCATTTGTTTCCCAAGTATGAACATTCCATGTACTAGGTTTTGTTGAAATATAAGAATTATATGTAAAATCAGTTTCACTATATGTCTCACCGCAACTAGCTAAAGTTAATACTCCAGTAAGTCCTGCAGTTAAAACTAAAAGTCTTTTTAATTTATTTTGCATAATTTTTTTCCTTTCTAAAAATATTAAAACAACAAAAGTATTGTTTATAAAAAATTTATAACCTTTTAAAGAGTAAATCAAGAAATATAATTAAATTAGAGAAAAAAGTTTAGCAAAATTAAATTTATTTTTATTTATGGTCAAAC
>FR889453.1:6220-17406 GCA_000432895.1 Firmicutes bacterium CAG:449
TTTATATATAATTTTCTAATTTAAGAATATTTAAACTAATTAATTATAATTTGCAAATATTTATTTTTTCTATTTATTTATTTTTATATTTAGTATTATAATCTCATATGTATGACTATCATAATTTTCATTTTTGTGATTATATCAATGATTTTTCTAATTCTATTTAAGCCAAAAATCACTATTAATAACTTTACTTTTCAAACTTTTTACTTACCTTGTGTAATTGGAGCAATTTTGCTTATTATATTTAATAAGATAAATATTAATTATTATGTTAATTTATTTGATTTTTCTTTAAGTGTTAATCCTATAAAAATATTAATTCTATTCATTTCTTTATCTTTTATTTCTATAAATTTAGATCAAGGTGGTTTTTTTGAATATTGTGCTAATAAAGTTTTAAAGAAATCTTCTAATCCTTTAATTTTCTTTTTGCTTTTATATTTAATTGTTTCAACTTTAACTATTTTTACTTCTAATGATATTGTTATTTTAACTTTTACTCCTTTTATTTGTTATTATTGTAAAGTTCAAAAACTTAATCCATTACCATATTTAATAACAGAATTTGTAGGCGCTAATACTTGGTCGATGATGCTAGAAATATCAAATCCAACAAATATTTATTTATGTTTATCAAAAGGAATAAATTTTAACCATTATATTAATGTTATGATTTTACCAACTTTAACTGTTGGAATAAGTTCTTTAATCATTATTTTATTAATTTTTCATAAGTCAATATTTAAAAAGAATCACCAAGAAAGTAACATTATTTCTTTTAAAAAAGACAATTATATAATTATTACAAGCTTGCTTCATTTAATTATTTGCTTAATTGGATTAATTGTCTTCAACGATTATATGTATTTAGTCTGTTTAGTATCGATGATTAGTTTAGTTATATTTACTTTAATTTATGATTTAAAAACACATAATAACTATTTAAAGAAAACTTTTTTTAAATTACCTTTTGCAATGATTCCTTTTATTTTATCGATGTATTTTATCGTAGCATCTTTAAATAGTGATAGTTTATCTTCTTTATTAATAAATTTATCAAACAATAATATTACTACCAGTTTAGTCTATGGATACGCTTCATTATTTACTTCTAACTTAATTAATAATATTCCCATGTGTATTTTATTTAGTAATATTTTAAACAATAATGAAATAGCAATTTTTAGTTCTATTATGGGTTCAAATATTGGTGCTCTTTTAACTCCAATTGGGGCTTTAGCAGGTATTATGTGGATGTCATTATTAAAAGAAAAAAGAATAGAAATGAATTTTTTTAAATTTATTAAATATTGTGCACCAATTTGTTTAATTTCAAGTTTTTTAGGATTTATCGTTTTAGCCTTTTATTTTTAACTAAAACAGCATATACTATTTGTGTCTTGAGTCGTTAGTAAGCGTGAAGTGCCACATTTTCGGATAATTTGTGGACGAACCATTAGGGCGGTTTACTAGCAAGTCCGCGAGATTTTTTAGCGGACCTCATTATATGGAGGTCTTTTTTATGAAAAAAAACATATTATCCTATGTACTTGTTATTATTCTTTCCTTTTTAATTGGATTTTTTTCTAGTAGTACATATAACTATTTTTCTTCTACTTATGAATGCAAATTTCAAACAAATGAAAATATTGATTCTTTATTAACTAAAGAACATTTAGAAAGCACCATTTTGTCAAATAAAAAATATAATAACATTTCTTTAAACGATTTATTAAATAATGGCATTTATCTTATTCAAGAAGATGATACTTATAATTTAATTTCTAAAGCAAGATATTATGATTCTTTTTTTTCATCAAAAAGTCAAAGTGTTGTATCTCGAGCAAAACAATTTTTTCAAGATTTATTAAAAGACTATCATGTCAATTATCTTTATCAAGAGATTATTAATCAAAACAATTATATAAATCCATATATTACATCAATATTATCTTGTGTAGTTTTAACTTTAACTTACACATTAATTGATTTACTATTTTTTAAAAGAAAAAAAGAAACTTCTTTTGTTTATGACAATCAAAATATTTATAACAATTGCTTTCATATATCATATTGGAAAAGTTGTAAAGAATTTTTATCAAGTCCCAAAAAAATTGCTACAATTAGTATGATTTTCGCTTTATTATTAATCTCTAAAGCTATTAAAATACCAACTGGTTTTAGTAATTTAGGATTAACCTTTGGTTTTATTTTCTTTTCTATTATTGGTTTATTATATGGTCCTCTTGCTGGTCTTTTAATTGGCTTATTATCTGATATACTTGGTTATTTTCTTTTTGATACTAGTAATACAGCCTTTTTTATTGGATATGTTTTTCAAGCAATGTTATCAGGTTTTATTCAAGGATTATTTTTATATAAAACAAGAATTACTTTTTTTAAATTACTTTTTTTAAGAATAACAATTTCTTTAGTTTGTAATGTTTTAATCGGCTCATTTTGCTGGGGATATATTTCTAATTATACCTTTCAACAAACTTTGTCATATATGAGTTTATATGTTGTTCCAAAGAATTTAATCTTTTTAATTCCACAAAGTATTGTGTTATATTTAATCATAAAATCTCTTGCTCCAATCTTACAAAAGCATAAATTATTAGATGAAAATATTTCAAAAAATATAACTTTAATATAAATTTCTATTATCATAAATAAAAATATTATGTTAATATAAATTTATGAGGTTTATATATGAATAAGGTAAAAATAATTGTTGATTCAACTTCAGATTTAGAAAATGACTATATTAAAGCACATGATATAGAAGTTATTGGTTTAGGAGTTAATTTTGGTGAAGAAAAATACACTGATAGAGTTGATATTACAAACGATATGCTATATCAAAAAGTTAATGAAAAAGGTATGCTTCCTAAGACAAGTGCAGTTCCTTTAATGGTCTTAATTGATGTATTTCAAAAATATATTGATTTGGGTTATGATATTTTCTACACTGGTATTTCTGTAAAAATGTCTTCATCCAATAATAATGCTTTACTAGCAAGTAAACAATTTCCAGAAGGAAGAATAATTGTTTTTGATTCAGAAAATTTATCAACTGGTATTGGTTTACAAGTTTTAAAAGCAGTTGAATTAAGAGATCAAGGAAAATCAATCCAAGAAATCAAAGATGCCTTAACTATAATTAGACCAAAAGTTCGTTCACAATTCATGATTGAAACGCTTGATTATCTTTATAAAGGTGGAAGATGCTCTTCATTAAGTTTCTTCTTTGGTAAAAAATTAGGTATAAAACCAATTATTAGAGTTAAAGATGGTGCGATGTTTGTCTATAAAAAGGCTATTGGAAAATCAATTAAGGCTTTAAATTTACTTTTAGACATCTTTAAAAAAGACTTATCTAATGTTGATTTAGGAACTGTGATGATTACATCCACTAATGCAAGTGAATCTGAAAAATATTTATATGATGAACTAAGTAAAATAATTGATCCAAAACATATTATGATTACCCACGCTGGATGTGTAATTTCTTCTCATTGTGGGCCAGGAACTATTGGGATTTTGTATATTTTAAAAGAAAATCAAGAAAATTAATCTTTTAATTGATATTGATATAATTTACTATACATACCATTTAAATTTATTAATTGCTGATGAGAGCCATGTTCAATTACTCCATTTTGAGTAATAACCACTATCTCATCAGCATTTTTTACAGTTGATAAACGATGAGCTACAACAATAGTAGTTCTGCCTTTACATAAATTATCTAAAGATGATTGAATTTGCATTTCTGTCACATTATCTAAAGCTGATGTTGCTTCATCAAGAATTAATATTTCAGGATTTTTTAAAAAAGCACGTGCAATTGAAATTCTTTGTTTTTGTCCACCTGATAATTTAACTCCTCTTTCCCCAACATATGTATCATAACCATGTTCTAAAGAAGAAATAAAATCATCAATATTAGCTAATTTACAAGCCTTGATAATTTCTTCATCTGAACTAGAAAAATTACCATAAGCCACATTTTCTTTAATTGAACCAGCAAAAAGAAATACATCTTGTGATACAATACCAATTTTATCTCTTAAAGAAGATAAAGTGTAATCTTTAATATTAATTCCATCAATTGAAATTGTTCCTTTTTCAACATCATAAAATCGCATCAATAAATGGCAAATAGTAGTTTTACCTCCACCAGAAGGTCCTACTAATGCCACTTTTTTACCTTTATCAATTTCTAAAGAAAAATTATTAATAACATTTTGATTTCCATAATCGAAAGTAACATTATCATAAACAATACTATTGTTAAATTCTTTCAAAGTAATTGTTCCATTATCATCCTCTTCTTTTTCATTCATTACTTCCACAAATCTTTCAAAGCCAGTCATACCAGATTGAATTTGTTCAAAAATATTAACAAAAGTTCTAATTGGAGTAATTAAAGTAGTTATATATAAAATATATGCAGCAAAACTACCAGCATCAATTAATCCATAATAAAAAAACAAACCACCAGCGACAATTGCAATTAAATATAATAAATCAGAAAAAAAGTTCATTCCTGAATTAAAAATACCCATTTGATAATACGCTCCAATTCTTGCTTTTTGAAAAGACACACTAGAATTATCAAATTTGTTTTTTTCATGATTACTAGCATTATAAGCTTTAGAAACCCTAATACCTGATATAGAAGATTCAACTTGAGCGTTAATTTCTCCAGTTTTAACTCGCATTTGGCGATATGCTTCTTTTTGTTTTTTCTTTCTTTTAATAGCAAATATGACAATTATTGGAACAATAATAACCACAATTAAAGCTAAATAAATATTAATTGTCGTTAACATAATAAACGCTCCAACAAAAGTAATTAATGATAAAAATAAATCTTCTGGTCCATGATGAGCAAGTTCAGAAATATCCATTAAATCATTAATAATACGTGACATTATCGTGCCACTTTTATTGTTATCATAATATTTATAAGGTAATTTTTGTAATTTATTAAACATGGCTTTTCTCATATCCGCTTGAATATAAACACCAACCATATGCCCCCAATATTGAATGCAAAAATTCAATACCATTTTGATTAAATAAATGGCTAATAAAATAACACACCAAATAATCATCAAATTTAATTCTTTATTTGGAACATAAACATTAATAATATTTTTTGTTATATATGGATAAAATAAATTACAAATAGCCACTATTAAAGCACACACTAAATCAAAAATAAATAATTTAAGATGTGGTTTATAAAAAGAAAAAAAGTACTTCAAGTTTTTCATTTTATCATTTCCTTAAATTCATCTTCATTAATAATTTTTATGCCTAAATCTAAAGCTTTTTGAAGTTTTGAGCCCGCTTTTTCACCCGCTAAAACAATATCTGTCTTTTTTGAAACACTACTTGAAGTAGTTCCACCTAATCTTTCAATAATTTCACTAGCTTCATCACGAGTAAAAGAAGATAAATTACCTGTTAAAACAACAATTTTATGAGCAAATGCACCATTAATAGTATCTTTCTTTTTATATTTCATATTTACTCCATATTCTTTAAGTAAATTAATACGTTTAATATTTTCTTCTTTTTTAAAGTAATTAACTACACTTAAAGCAATAGTTTCACCAATATCAGGAATTTGTAAAATATCTTCATATTTAGCATTAATTAATTCATCGATAGAAGGATATCTTTCACATAATAAACTAGCTACTTTTGCCCCCACATTTCTTATACCTAAACCAAATACTAATTTATCAAGATTCATGGATTTAGAAATATCAATCGAAGCTAAAATATTATCAACGCTTTTTTCACCAAGTTTTTCCATATTAATTAAAATACTTTTCTTATTTTCCAAAGTATAAATATCGCTTATATCCGTTAACAAATTAGCGTTATAAAAAGTTTCAATTAATTTATCGCCTAATGATTCAATATTCATCGCTGGTTTACTAGCAAAATGAATAATTGAATTCAATTTTCTTGCTTTACAATTTTCATTTTCACAATAATAATCCGCTTCATTTTCTCTTCTAACTAATTTTTCTCCACAAATAGGGCAATTACTAATCATCACAAAAGGTAAACATTTATCAGTTCTTTTAGAAAAATCAACAGCAAACACTTCAGGAATAATTTCTCCTGATTTTCTTACTCTAATTGTATCATTAACTCTAATATCTCTTAATTTAATAAAATCTTCATTATGTAAGGTTGCTCTAGAAACATCAGTACCGGAAATAAAAACAGTATCAAAATTAGCTACTGGAGTAATTACACCAGTTCTTCCAACTTGAAAAGTAATCTCTCTTAAAATCGTGCTTGCTTCTTCGGCTGGATATTTAAAAGCAATGCACCATTTAGGTGATTTAACTGTATAACCAATTTCATCATAATACTTTAATTGATTTACTTTAATAACCACTCCATCAATAGGATAAGGTAAATCATCTTTATGAGTTTTCCAATACTCAATAAAAGAAATTATTTCATCTACATTATTGCAAATTTTAGATTCTTTGTTAGTTTTAAATCCTTCTTTATTTAAAAATTCAAGAACTTCACCCTGAGTAGATAATCCTTTATAACCAACAATTTGATACATAAAATTATCTAACTTTCTTTTTGCTACCACTTTACTATCTAATGATTTAATTGTTCCAGAAGCGGCATTACGACAATTTTGAAATAAATCTAAGCCTTCTTGTTCTCTTTCTAAATTAACCTTTTCAAAAGATTTCTTTGGCATAAAAATTTCACCACGTACTTCAATATCAAGTTCATCTTTCAATTTTAAAGGAATAGAATTAATAGTTTTCGCATTATCAGTAATAATTTCACCAATCGTTCCATTTCCACGTGTAGAAGCCACTTTTAAAATACCTTTTTCATATTTACAAGACACAGAAAGGCCATCAATTTTTAATTCGCAAGAATAATTGACATTAGCAATTTTTTTTATATCGTTATCAAATTTCTTTATTTCTTCATAATCAAAAATATCATTAATGGACATCATTTTTACTTTATGAGTAATTTTTTCAAAACGATCTAAAACTTTATCACCTACTCTTTTAGTTGGTGAATCTTCTTGTACTAAAGAAGGGTTGTCTTCTTCAAGTTTAACTAACTCATTATAAAGTTGATCATATTCAAAATCAGAAATAGTAGGATTATCTAAAACATAATACTCATATGCATATTGATTTAATAATTTTGTTAATGTAATAATTCTTTCTTTAATATCCATAAATGTTATTCCTTTTATACTAAACTAGTATAACACAAAAGAATAATTTATTTTAATTATTATCAAAAATTTAATTTTTCAAATCCGTTAAATATTTTTTTATAATTAACATCTAAAAATAAATTATATTATTATGAATATTTGTTAATAAATGATTTAACTATTATTTTTTCTTTAAGAAATTATAAACTATATAAAATACTGGAATTAAAAGAAATACGACCCATCCTGGATGCCATAAATTCCAAAAGAAACCTAAAACTAAATAAATGCCTGCCACTAATAAAGGAAAAGCAAATTCACTAACTGATTTTTTATCAATAACATCAAAAATAGAAGTGATAATGGCTGGGAAAAAATATAACAACCATCCTGGATGCCATAAACTTAAAGTAAATCCTAAGATTAAATATATTATTGTAACAATTGAAAGCAATGCAACTAAAACATAATCTTTAATTTTCATTAATTCTGTTTTTTTAGATTCTTCATTCATGTTATTGTTTCCTTTCTCTTCTTTAGAAGATATAAGTTCATCTAAAGAAATATTATAAATTTTAGCTAAGCAAATTAAATTATCACTGTCAGGAGTTGCTTCACCTCTTTCCCATTTAGAAATGGCTTGTCTAGAAACACCTATTTTTTTCGCTAATTGTTCTTGTGACAAATTATTGTCTTTTCTAAGTTTTTGTAATTTTTCTACTAATTCTAAATTCATAACACATATCCTTTTTTTCTAATAATATATTATCAAATTTAATATATCATTATCTATATATTTTAGTTGCACAACTGTAAACTTTCAGTTGCAAAAAAGAAAAAAAAGGAGTAAAACTCCTAATTTAATCTCCAAATATATATTTCTAAATCAGTATAAGACTCAGAATATTTAAATTGAATAACATATGAATTATCTGGTGAATAAGCAAAATAACCATAAGTATCATATTGTGTTTCATCAATAGTAAAATTCAATGTTTTTAATAAATCTCTATAAGCTTCTTCTTCATCATAATAAGCTCCTTTAATAGAGATAAACACATATTCTGTACCAGTTTCCGAATCTATTTCTTGAGAAGCAGAGTAAGTATATGATCCATCATCAGGTAAATGAGGAACATCTTCACCAATTACATCAAGTACTAAATTAGTTGGCCAACTTGCTGGATCAACAATAATATAATTAAAAGCAAATATTCCAATACAATCTTTTGAATCTTTAGCTCCTACTAGAAATTGCAATTCAACAGCATTTACATCATCAATATTTTTATCAGCATAGAACAAATTATATTCACTAAAAGTTCCTGTAGATTGATCAAATTCACGTTGAGTAGACATTGTTGTAGTATAGTTTTCACTTTCACAAATAAGAGAATATTCTTCTAGCTTACTAGATAAATCTATACTAGCATCATTATAAAATAAATATAAGCATACTAAAGGATCGCCAAAAGAGTCTTGTTTAACTTCACAATTATATTCATCTGCTTCCATAAAAGGAAGGTCAACTTTTAAATTTCCAATTATTTGATCAGTAAATTGTTCGCCATATAAAGATTCTACTCTATCTTCTGAAGTTGTAGTTTGATTACTAGAGTTATCATTTATAGAAGCATTTTCTCCACATCCAACTAATGAAAACAAAGCAATTAGCCATAAATAATTCTTTTTCATAATCTTTAAATCCTTTCAAATTGAGCATCATCAAATAAAAGATAGTCACTTGTAATATAATTAGCATCATTAACTGTAACAAACATATAAGACGCTCCTTTTTCCATTTTCAAAGTATCATCGTTACTACTTTTAAAATAAGCAATACTCTTTTCTTTATCTTCTTCTACAAAATTAAACTCTAAATGAAAGTCATAATCACTTATATCAAAATTAACATGTCCATCACTATTAACATTTAGATTTGTTTTAGCAGATTGAATTTGATCCATTCCTACAAATTCACCAACAAATATACTAGATAATTTTTCTTCTTCACTAGTGGTGATTGATTCACTTGTATGAGGAAAATTTGAATCACTTTCGGGATTATATTCACTTGTGGTAATTAAAACACCTCCACCTAAACTAGTTGAAGATTCATTTCCACAGCTAGATATAAATAATAAAGGTAATACTAAAATAAACAAATTACTTTTTTTCATAAACTAAGCCGCATTAAAGACACAAAATGATGAACCTTCACCAAATGTAATAAAGCTATAAATTGTAAATGCTTCATTATTTTCATTAAGTAATTCAATTTTTATATCGCTTGTCTTGGAAATAGAAGAGCCATTATTAACTCTTAAAGTAGCTGTTTCACCATTCATAGTACCTTCAAAAACTAACCATTTGCCATTTCCATCTTCAACTAACTCTTTATAAGTAAATTCACCAACAAATATTTCTTCATCATAATTAACTGTTAATGTTGCTTTTCCATCACTTGCAATCATTAAAGTAGTTGGACAAACTTCATAATCATCATACCCTGTCCAATTCCCATCAACAGGGAAAGGTAATGTGCTTGTTGAAGCTTTTACAGTAACTGTAAATGTTTTTTCTAAATTACTACCATCAGTAGTTTTAACACTAATTGTTGTAGCGCCTTCTTTAACACCTGTAATTAAACCAGTTGATGAAACAGTAGCAATCTTTTTATCTTTAGATTCATAAACTAAATCTTTAACATCTGCATCTTCATTAACAGAAGCATTAATTTGGAGAGTCGAACCAACTTCAACTTCACCAGATTCACTTTCTAAAGTAAGAGTATTAACTAAAGTTTTTTCTTTAACGGTAATTGCAATTCTTCCCATTACATCATCACCATTTGTAGCAATAATAGTAGCAGTACCAACGCCTTTAATTGTTACTATGTTAGCAGTCGCTGTTGTATCAGAAACTTCTAAAACACTAGTATTAGAAGAAAACCATGTAAGATCTTTGACACCAAGACCAGTTGCATTACTTGGATTAAAACTTGCTTTAACAGTAAATGATTTATCTACACCATATTTAAATTCAGTTTTATCAGTAGACAATACAATTTTACTAGCAGCAACATATTTATTAAATTCACTATAATTTATTTTACTTCCATCTAAATTACCATAGAATTTCAATTGATCAGAAGAATATCTAACATACATATTGTTATTATTTGCATCAGTAAAAATGAAATATCTATCAGAAGCAAGATTTGAATCTTGATAATCAGTATAAGTTAATGAATATGTTTTATCATTAAATTCAATAGTTAATGAATTATCAACAAAATCAAGTAACATTGTTTTATAATTGTATTCACCTTTAAATTGTCCTTTAATATTGCTATCAAGAGTTGGATAATCTTTAATTGTAATTTCTACATGTGAAGAAGATACTCCATCAGCCATAGCATATACTTCAGTTTTACCAGCTTTTAAGCCAGTTAATAACCCATTTGTATCAATTGTTGCTACTTCTTCATTACTACTAAACCAAGTTAATTGAGGTTTAGAAGCATTGCTAGGATTGACTTTACCAGCAAATTGAATTGTTTTGCCTACATAAGCTTCAGTTGTATCTTGAGATATAACAACTGATTCAACATTAACTTTTTCAGATGGTTCAAGATAATCATTACAATCATCATTAGCCATAAATGCTATATCAGAAATAGCAAAAGATAAACCTTTACCAACCATTGAAGAATGAACGGCAATTCTAACATAACTTGCTGGAGCAAAAGATTTCTCTAATAAGTTTTTATGTTTATAAGAAATATTTTCTTTTACTTCATCTTTAATATCAATGCTTTCCCAATTTGTACCATCATTAGATGTTTCAATAGCGCATTTACTCATAAACGCTAAAGCATCAAATCCATGATCGAAGAACATTGCATAATATAAAGAGATACTAGATACTTGTTGTTCACCAA
>FR889453.1:17411-19016 GCA_000432895.1 Firmicutes bacterium CAG:449
CTTGTTGTTCACCAAAATTAAATTGTACAAATGAATCTAATGAATAAGTTGTACTTTGTCCACCATCGGATAAAATGACTGCTTTTTCACCTTTTTCATAAGCACCATCACTATTCTTTCCATCATTTAAATATACTTTACCTGTTGAAGGATTAGTGGTTGTAATTTCATATGGTTTAGTATTTGTGACTTTGTTAGTAGCAATTACTTCACCATTACTAGAAACACTATTGAAAGCAAAATCATAGATTGCATCAGCTTTATTTTGTTCAGGAATGCCATTAACTTTGACTTTTAATTTATTAGAAGTAATTGTTGTATTTTTATCAATTACATATGTGGCATATACTTCTGCTTCTCCACCTTTAGTAGCAGTTACTTTACATGTGTGTTGTTTATTTCCACTTTCAGCATTAACAGCATCAGTTGTACTAACCCATGTTAAACTTGGTTCAACATTATAATCAGTTGGGCTTAAACTAGATTTAATAGTAAGTTCATCATCAAGTTCTAAGACTGCATCATATCCTTCTTCAGTATTCACATTACCATCAAAACTAATAGTAATTTCATTTACATATTTATCAACCCAAGGTCCATCCCAACCTTTATATTGCCAATACTCAATAACATTTGTTGAAGTTGGAGCATCTGGAAGCATACTATCATCAAAAGTAGTAGAGCCAAAATTAAATAAATTAATATCGATATAATCACTTTCATCATCACTAGCATCAACAAGACCAACAATTCTTGTTAAATAACCATTATCACTAACAGTAAATTGAATATTACTAATATCTAATGAATATGCATTTAACTTACCTAAAAAATCAGATGCCATTTCTTGACATTTATTTTTATCATTAACAACATAAGTATTATTAAGATAAGCAACATCATCAGGATCTAATAATTTTAAAACATCATTAAAATCAAAATATGTATAACCTAAAGCTAAAGTTGAATCTTTCCATCCTTTATTTAACCAACCAGCTTTTGATTTATCATTATTTTTTTCTTGAGTAAAATATAAATAACTTTCATTATTATACTCATGATAATAGCTATACATAGTATCATCACCTTGAGTAAATGAAACAACTGTATAATCATTATAGTAATACTCTGTCCAAGATTCTAATTCACTGTCAGATAACAAATCATTATAAATTTTTGTATCAACAGTAAGTGTCATATTAGAATAATCTTTTTTCAAAGCCTCTTTTAACATATTCTTTCTTTGAGAGGGAGTTGAATTACTACTAGATGATTCTGAAGTATTAAAAGAAGTAGAAGTTGAAGATGTATTAGTATCAACACTCGAACTTGTTTATCCACATCCAGCAAGAAGTGCAACAGATAAACCCATTAATAAAAAACTTTTTTTCATAATTTTCTCCTTTAATATATTGCAATTACAAATGAATAAATATTTAAATTTTCAATAAAGCCATACGATAATTGAACGCCTCTTTCAACACCATTTATTACTTTATATAAGAAATAATCATCTTCTTTATCGGTTTCCCAACCATTTTTAAGTAAACTAGCTTTATATTGATCTTTAGCATCTTGCTCAGCATTATCAAAATATAAAACAAG
>FR889453.1:19051-19936 GCA_000432895.1 Firmicutes bacterium CAG:449
TGGAGTCATATAAGTATATTCACTAAGTGGAACATCCAAATATCTTGGTAACCCTTCACCTAAAAAGAAATTAATATCCGATACAGGCCAAGAAGATGTTGACATTACTTTTAAAAATAAATCATCACTAACATCATTATAATAAAACAATATTTCAACTTCTTTTTCATTATTTTCAGCATAATATATATCATTTTTATTTGTTATATTATATCCATCTTTAATAAGTAAAGCAGAATAAGTTTCTATAGAATTACTACCAGCTTTATTACAATTCATTGTTAAATAATAACCATGTGAATTTGTTTTATCATAAGCAATAGAATATTCATATGTTTTTGTTTCATACTTTGGAATTGATGTATCACAAATATTTTGAATATAATATTCTGGCCATTCAGTCATTCTACTAGTTATCACATAACAAACTAAAGAAAACACACCTGTTTGACTTACTTCATATTGGATAACTCCATCTTGAGTTAAAGAATATTCTTTATATCCATAAGGATAACCATCATTTCCAACAATAGTAAAACCATTTTCAGTTAGTAACGCTTCATATTCATCTTCTATTGAGGAAGAATTAAATCCACCCGCTAAAGTGATTGATACATAAGGCAAATTACTTTGTTCATCAGTTGAAACCATAGCACTAACCATATCTGCATTAATATATGGAATGAACTCTGGATTCATTACTTCTTGAATAACATCATACGTTTCTTTTGTCCATTTTTCTTCATTATCTAGTGAACTAGACTCAGAACTTGTACTTTCCGACGAAGTAGAAGTACTTATAGTTTCACCACAACTAAACAATAAAAGAAAGGATAATATTGGTAAAAGGATTTTTTTCACTTTTTTATTCCCCTTTAAATTATT
>FR889454.1:0-648 GCA_000432895.1 Firmicutes bacterium CAG:449
TTCACTTGCTTCAAGAATAATTTGCTCAATAGTTTGATAAAGAAAAAAATTATCGTTTTGTGAAAAAATAGGTGGATAAAAATAATTATTATTATCTAAAGAGTTAATCAATTGTTCAGCATTTTTGATACGTCCACTGAAAAGATTTTCAAGTGAGATATATAAAAAACTCCATTCTGTTTTTTCGCCTTTTAAAGATTGTGCACTATGCATGATTTGTGGATAAATAATAGAAATACATGGAGCAGTAAAAGAATAAATTTTTCCATTAATATGGAATGTGCCTCTTCCTTTTTTACAAATTCCAATTTCAAAAAAATTATGTGAATGTAAAAAATTGTATTCATCATCTAAAGTATGAATCCAAAGTGTTTTATTTGGATAAATAGGTGATGCTTGAGAAAAATCCATTGTTTCATAAATTTCTTTCACTGATTGGATTTGCTCATTTTTTGATTTAATTTGATTAGAATTGTTCATATACAACATTTTATAATAAAAATGTAAAGAGGTAAAGCGGTTACATTATGAAAATGAAAAGAATTACAAAAGAATTATATTTAAAAGCCTTACAGGGAAGATTTATTGGTTGTTTAATAGGAGTTCCGGTTGAAAATTATTCAATTCAAAGAATGCAAGAACTTGCTA
>FR889454.1:675-5469 GCA_000432895.1 Firmicutes bacterium CAG:449
GCTAAAAAAGGAAATCAAGATTTTCCAATTAGGAATTTTTGGAAAGTTGTAGATCGTGAAAACGATATTCAATATGGTGTTTCACCTAGATATAAATTTTCTTTAGATAAAATCAATCAAGTAGAAGTTGATGATGATATTACATATACAGTCTTAAATACATTATTACTTGAAAAATATGGATTCAATTATACTAAAGAGAATTTAAAAGAGTTATGGCTTGATTTACTTCCTTATGCATGTACAGCTGAAGATGTTGCTTTACAAAATTTAAAAAAAGGAGTTCAAGTTAATCAAATTAAAACAAATTTAGAAATGACTGATTTAATTGGAGCGGCAATTAGAGAGGATGTGTTTGGTTATGTTTGTCCTAATGATCCTCAAAAAGCATTTAATTTAGCTTATACAGATTCTTCATTCACTCATAGTGGTGACGGCTTATTAGGTGGACAACTTGTTAGTGCCATTATCGCTTGTGCTTTTCATCACGATAATCCGTATTATGCTTTTCTTGAAGGTATGACTTATTTACCAAAAGATTCAAAATTATATCAAGAATTAAATTTAGCAAATAAAAATATTAGTCATATTCACAATTATTTAGATGCCAGAAAATATGTTGATGAGCATTATCAAGGTATGGATTGTGTTCATATTATTAACAATATGGTGTGCTTATTATTCGGTTTATATTTAGGGCAAAATTCTTATTTAGATGCTATTTCAAATACTATTTCTATTGGTTTAGATAACGATTGTACAGGAGCTACTGCTGGAAGTATTGCAGCAATTTGCTTTGAAAATGTTGATGAATTTTTAACTAAAAAAATTGGTGATAGAGTTTTAACCTATTTAAAAGGTTATGAAGTCATGTCAATAAATGATTTAGCTGAAAGAATTTATAAATTATATGAAAGGATGCAAAATGAAAAAAAATAAATTATTATTAATTGCTTTATCGATGATTTTAATAAGTTGTGGAGGTGCTTCTTCAAATGATACTTCTCAAAATAGTTCATCTTTTTCAACTAGTGAAGATTTAACTGGATATGATTATAAGATTTCAAAAAAAGATTATTATGATAAAGTATATGCGGGAATTCAAGCAGAACTTTGGGGTAATTTTACAGGTTTACCAGTTGAATTTCATTTTATAGATGCACCATGTCAAAATGATAGAATTGAATGGGTTGTTTCTAATAGTTATGTTACTGATGATGATACTTCTATTGAATATGTCATGTCACATATGATGGAAGTTAATGGAGTGGATTCTATTACTTATCAAGATATTGCTGAAGAATGGGTAAATCACATTAATGATTATATTTGGGAAGGTAACTTAGCTAGTAGAAATTTAATGAGTCAAGGTTATATTCCACCTTTAACAGGTAGCAAAAAATATAATTCAGCATATCGAGCAATTGATGCGCAAATTGAATGTGAAATTTTAGGTCAGCTTACTCCAGGTATGAAATTAAATGCTAAAGAAAGAGGAGCGTGGTGGGCTAAAGTTGTCGCAGATGATATTGCCGTTGAATGTACTGCCTTTTTTACAAGTTTGGTTTCAGAATTGTTTTTTGCTAAAGATACAGTAGAAGCTATTAAAAATGTTCTTGCTTTATTTGATAATCAAAGAATAAATGAAATGGTTAATGATGTTTTGAATTTGAAACAACAAACATCATCTTGGAGAGAAGCTAGATACGCTTTATATCAAAAATATTATTTAAATAATCCTGGTCGACCACGAAATTATCTTGATTCAGAAATTAATTTTGTCATGGTAATCCTGGCTTTAGTATATGGAGAAAACGATTTTGATAAAACAGGTCAAATTGCTTTACTTGCAGGATTTGATAATGACTGTACAGCAGCGACAAGTTGTTTAATGTTAGCAACAATGTTAGGATACGATGCTTTACCTGAAAATTTAAGAAAGCAAACTGGAGATATGTATATTAATACAAATAGACCTGGTTTACCTTCAATTAAAATATCTGATTATGCAAATAAAATTTGTTCTTTAGGTTATCAAGCTATTATTAATAAAGGTGGCAAAGTTGATGATGAATATGTTTATATTAAAGATGGATCTCATCAAGGAAATGAAAATATTAATGAATATGTGAAGTTTTCTTCTTTAGATGATTATTCTTTATCTTTAGATGGTTATCAAAAAATATATGATAACTCTTATGATTACAATATTTATTCATCTTCTAAAGTAAATGATAAATTATCTTTTAAAGTTAATGGGACTAGTTTTGCTTTAATTGGTCAAGCAAATTTGTCTGGTGGTGATGTTGAAGTTGATGTAGATGGAAAAAAATATATTACAACTTTAAATCTTAATCCAACTATGACTTTAGGTGAATATGTTAATGATATAAATAAACATACTATCTTAAGATTATCTAATCTTGAAAATAAAGAACATACAGTTACTATTACTTCTTTAGATAATGAAATTCATACAATTGTTGGGATTGAAACTTATTTAGAAAAAGATGAATTCTATACCTCTGAAGGTGTTAATTTTTCATTAGCAAGTAAAAGTAAAGCTATTACAAGTGTTAATAATCCTCGTGGAGGAGGAAATAAATCTATTAATGTCATTAAAGATGGTAAATATTTTAAAGATGAAAATGATTTAGCTAATCAATATGATACATTCTTAGGTTATTCAGGAACTACTTTAGTAAGTCATGACTTTGAAGATTATTTTGGAATTGAATTTGAACAAGATGTAGAAATTAGTAAAGTTGTTTTCCAAGAAGGAGGACACTTTAATGGTGGAGGATGGTTCAGTAATGGATCTCTTCGCTTAGAATTAAAAATTAATGGAAGTTGGGTTAAAAAAGATTTTCAACTTTCGCCAGAATATCCAAATAGTAATAATATGCAAGATTTTTCTAAAGGTGGAGAATTATTTACTTTCACTTTTGATAGAACTTCTTGTGATGGATTTAGAGTAATTGGTAATCCTGGTGGATATCAAAAACTAACATCTTGTGGTGAACTTGAGTGTTATAGATAGGAGCTAATATGAACAAAAAGATTTTATTTTTACCTCTTCTTTTATCTTGTACTTCATGTGGAAATACGACTAGTAATGTTATTAGATTTATAAATAATGAAGTTTATTGTCAAAAAAATGTTGAATCTGATAATGAAGGTATTAAATTTGATGGTTTTACAAAAATTTATAGTAAAGATGCTTCCAGAAGTATAACATATGGAACATATTTAAAAGGATCGACTTTATCATATAAATTTAAATCTAAAATTATTTCTATTTATGGTTATAAAGGAATCGAAGGTGGTAATGTTTCTATTTATATTGATAATAAAGCAATTGGAAATTATTCTTGCATAGATACTAGTGAAAAACAAAGTGCTTTAATTTGTAAAATTGATAATTTAACTGATGATTATCATGAATTAAAAATTAAAGTTTCATCAGAAAATAAATGGGTTGCAATAGATTATTTAAGTGTTGAGATACCTCTTTCTGTTTATCAAAAATATTATAATTATGCCTTAGTCGGGGATATTGTTACTTCTAGAGCAAATCCAACTGGTGGAGGTAATAAAGATTTAAATACTATTAGAAGTGAAAAAATTTATCCAATTGGTGTTGGGGGATTTGGTTCAATTCAATATGATTCATTTACTAAACCTGGAGAAAATGTTTTCTATATGGGATATACATTTAATGAAATTATTCCTATTAATAAATTTATTTATCAAGCTGGTGATACTTGGGCAACTGGTGGATGGTTTAAAAATGGATTAAAAATAGAAGCATTGATTGATGATGAATGGATTAATGTAACACCAACAAACAAAAATTTATATCCAATTAGTGATAAATATGATGATTTTATTAAGAACAATATTTATTATTTCTATTTTGAAAATTTGTTAGCTAAAGGAATTAGAATTATTGGTGATGCCGGTGGAAGCGATAATTTTGTTTCAGTTTCCCAATTAGAAGTTTATTGTTCAAAAGACGCTAAATCTTGCGCAGAAGGCGCAATGTATACAGATGAAATTCATTTTGAGTAGAGAAAGGAGCAAAAATGAAACGTGTACATTTATTATCATTAGCTTTATTATCATTATGTACTTTGTCAAATAGTACAATCAAAGCTAATGCTGCAACTGATGGATTTACCTTTTTAAAAGGTCAAGAAGGAACAGATTATGTTCTTGAAGATGGAAAACTTACTACAAAAAGTGGAGGAAGTGTTTTATTAGAAAGTGAAAATGAATTTTCTTCTTTTCATTTAAGTTTTTCTTCTGTGACAAAAGAAGCTTATGATTATAATTTACAGTATGGCTTTATTATTAATGGCTCTTATAATAATGAATTATTAAATGGTACTTTAATTAAAACTTATTATAATAATGGTGGACTTGAACTTGAGTATGGATATTATACCGATGGTGTATATGATTATATGTCAAGATGGAGATGTGATTATTATTGTAAAGATACTGATATAATGACATGGGATATTTATGTTGTTGAAAATACAGTTTCTGTTTTAATTAATAATTGGGGAATTTGCACATTTTATACTTTACAAGATTCAGGCAAAACATATTTATACACTAATAATATGAAAACTGATACTTTATTTACCAATATCAGTATTGAAAATATTACAGGTAAAATTGGAAAATATTTACTTCGTGAACAATGGAAAGGAATTAATTGTTTTCTTCCACTTTCCACTTGGAGAAGCGACAATTCCTTTACTTTAACTTTACCAAATGATTTGTTGT
>FR889454.1:5543-6852 GCA_000432895.1 Firmicutes bacterium CAG:449
TGGCTGTAATCAAACTGCTAATTTATATTTAAATGATGAATTATTAGGTAAATGGGAAACTCTTCAAATTTCAGCAAACGATTATTTAGATGCTATTTTTGATATTGATTTAAGTAAAGTAAATTCTAAAACTTTAAATTTTGCGATTAAAGATCTTGAAGGTGAATTTTGTGCAAGTAATTATCGCTTGGTATATAAAACAAATAAAGATGTAAATTATATTATTGCTGATTCTTTATTATATGGTTCATCAGTATCTGAAACTAAACATAATGTTGCTGGTACAAAAGCTTGGGAAGGTGATAAAGTTGGTTTTATTAAAAGAGGTGAAGAAAATAGATTAACATATATTGGTATTAAACCAGGAGAATGTAGTTATGAATTTAATTTACCAACTATCACTAAAAAAGATGATATTACATATAATTTTGAAAACACTAAAAAACACGATGTTAATTTGTTAGATTATGTAGAAATTTCTCAAAATACAGTTTTTGATTATTATAATGAGTTCTGGGTTGAAAAAGATAAATTAGAAAGTAATGTTTTAACTTTAGATAATGATAACATTGAAAAAAATTGGTATGTCGATCTTTTCGTTCCTCTTCAAAGCTTAGGTGAAACTAATAATTATAAATTAACTGCAACTGGTAAAATAACAACAATTAAACATGATGCATATTTATTAAATTTTGATACTCAAGGCGGTTCTTTAATTGAATGTGTTGAATATGGAGTTAATGATAATACTATTAAACCAACTGATCCAGTAAAAGAAGGTTATCAATTTGGAGGTTGGTATATTACTCCTGATTGTGAAAAAGGAGATGAATTTATATTTGGTTCACCATTACTTAATGATACAACAATATACGCGAAATGGGTAAAAGCAATTGATTTAGACTTATTTAAAAATGTTGAATTAAAAGCAGGATTATCATTTACTTACAAAACTAATGATAAAAAAGAATATTATAATTTTAGAGATATTTCATTATATGTTCAATATGAATTTGACTATTCAAATGCTGAAAATGTTGAAGAAACAGGATTGTTTGTTACATCTGATAAATTTGATTTTACTCAAGGAATAGAAAATTTACCTGAAAATAAATCAATCAAATCAGTTAATAAAAATAAATTAAATGAATATGTTCTTGAACTTGAAAATGTGCCAGTTGATTATACTAAATGTAGTGCGACAATTAAGGCGGTAAGCTATGTTAAAGTTGATGGTAAATTCTATTTTTCAAAAATAAGAGAAGAATCAATTATTTCAATGTTTACAAAATATCAAGCAATGGCAGAA
>FR889454.1:6976-8789 GCA_000432895.1 Firmicutes bacterium CAG:449
AAGAAGCAATGTGTACATCATCAACAGTGGATAATCCATTTTCAAAAGTAGATGATGTAAGAAATTATGGAGATTTATTTTAATGAAAAAATTAATATTGTTATTATTGCCTTTGATGTTTCTAGTTGGTTGTCAAAATACTAATACAAGTGATACTACAACTGAAAATGTTACCACTTCTCAAACAACAACTTCAGAAACTGAAACAAGTGTTAAATTACCTGCTATTTAAAAATTTATATGTTGATACCGATTACTTTTAAAAAGTGATCGGTATTTAATTTGAAAAGTATTCTTTAGTGAATTGAATTTAAAAAACTAAATAAGTGGTTTGGTAATTAAATATTAGATTTTTCGATAAAATATGTAGATAAGAATATTTTTAAAGAGTATATTAAAAAAAATAGGAGGATATTTATGAAAAAATCTATTTGTTATATATTATCAATTTTTACTTTAACTTCTTTATTTGCTTGTGATCAAAAAGTTTCTTCAAGTGAAAATACTTTTAAACAAGATGTCAAAACTGCTCTTAATTTATTAAAAGGAGATGTGAACATTAATACTACTTTTACATTATCAAGAGAGTATGAAAATCCTTGGTATGCAGGGGAAAACAATGTTACACGTGTATTTAATTTTGCTTCTGAATTTCGCTTCAATGATGAAAAAACTTATACATTTGCTAGAGTTAAACATGGTGAAGTGAAAATGGGTAGTTCAACTTTAATAGATGAAGGAGTTTATGAATCAAATACAGGTTTGCTTTTAGATAATTATTTATCTTTTGATAATAAACCTCAACTTGAATATAATATTTCCAGTTCAACTTCTAATCGTGTATCTGCGAAAAATGAAATTTTTTATAATTATTTTCAAGATATTCGTTTTGATGAATTAGTTGTAAATGAACAAGAAAATAAAGTAAGTTTTGTTTCTAGTGCATTATGTGCATATAGTAATACTGCCGTTAATTTTTATTCTTCAAATGCTAAAATTACTTTTACTTTAAATGAAGGAAAGTTTACTGATTTTGTAATTGAATATGAACCTTTAGAATCTAAATATGTTAGTTCGAGTGATTTTAATGGTGAGATATTTTTACATAAACTTTCTGCTACAGGAAAGATTACTTATAGTAATGAAAATACAATTGCTTTAACAAGTAAAGAAACTAATAAAATTGAAGCTTTAGATAATGTTTTAAAGAAATTTGATAAAAACTTTACAATTAATTATTTAAATTATTCTAGTAATATTGGTGAACAAGGCTTAAATGTTCTTTACGATAATGATAAAATTGTCGTTGATTTAATGAATGTGCTTTCTGATAATGGAGAACTTGGAACTTTATCTTGGTTAGATGCTGTTTTATGTAAAGATGAAGAAAAAGGAAAATATTATATTAAAAACTTAAGTTTAAATGAAGATACTGGTGATTATTATTGGGTAACAAATCAAGAATTAGTTGATAGTTCTTCAACATATGATGTTAGTGAAGATTTGTTATATTATGATGAAGGTAAATTCGATTTAAGTTTAAAAGATATAGATTCATCATTATTTACATTAAAAGATGGTGAAACAAATGTTTATACTCTTGATTCAAAAGCTTGTAAGTATTTCGGTCAAGCGATTGTACCACTTATTTTAAATTTTACAACTATTCCTATGTCAAGTATAACAATTTTTGTTACTGCTTATACATTTGCTGGTATTGAATGGAATGTCACAATTGTTGATGAAAATACACTTCGATTTGATGGAAAATTCCAAGCAAGTTTTGGAGCTGGTGCAGTTGGAAATAGTGAAT
>FR889454.1:8806-12726 GCA_000432895.1 Firmicutes bacterium CAG:449
AGTGAATGGTCATTTGTTTTTACTAATCCAGGAACAACTAATACTGATGTATTTTATAGTGATAAACTTCCAAGTTTAGAATAATTTCTGTAAGAATAATTTATATTTAAAATTTACTTTATTTTTTATTAAAAATATAAAATAATATAGATATGGATTTATTTGATTATGTTCAACGTCATCAAAATGATGGCTTTTCTAAATTACCTTTAAATGAAGTAGATGCTTTAATTTTATGTATGATTTCATATATTAATTTTGGCTTGCTTACATCAAATTTTGATGAAAGAATCGCTTTTTCTTCTTTGACTAATGAACAAGTTGAATATATTACTAAAGACGCAGTTGGTGGAAAAAACAATAATGAGATGTTGAAATTATTAATTAAAACACCAAGGTTTAAAGATTTAGAAATTAGTTATATTAAAGAAATTAATCATAATGAAGAAGAAAGTAGATTTTTTGCAATGACTTTCTTTTTGCCAACTAAAGAAGCATTTATTGCTTTTAGAGGAACTGATATTACTATTATTGGTTGGAAAGAGAGTATTAATATGGGGTATTTAGAAGAAATACCTTCACAAACTGAATCTTCTATTTATTTAAATGAAGTAGTGAAAAAATTTGATGGTAATTTTTATATAGGTGGACATAGTAAAGGTGGAAATCTAGCGTATTTTTCAGCTTATCATTTAGATGATGAAGATAAAAAAAGAATTATCTTAGTTTATAATTTTGATGGTCCAGGTTTTTTAACTTCAATTTCAAATGAAATTGAAAAGCAAAAGTATTTAAAAAATAAATTAATTAAAATAGTCCCTTATAATACTTTAGTTGGTATTTTATTAAATAATACTCATCATGCAAAAGTTGTGGATAGCAAAAAAAGATTTGTGCTTCAACATGATGGATATAATTGGTCAGTTGATTGTAAGAAATGTCAATTTGTTTATTTAAAAGATCGTTCTTGGAGATCATATGTCAATGAGATTACTATTTCAAAATGGTTATCGACTTTATCTAGAGAAGATGTCATTACAACATGCGCAGTTTTATATGAAGTTCTTGATGGAAAGAACACAACTGTTAACGATTTAACAAAGAATTTCTTTAAAGTTGTTAGAAAAGCGATTTCTATTTATAATAAATATGATGATAAAACAAAAGCGATGCTAAAAAGAAATTTGCATACATTAATTAATATTTATATAAAATCAAATGAATATTATCGTAAACATTCAAAAGATTTAATAAAAAACCATAATTAGATGATTAAATAACCTCTTTTTGTTATAATGACTTTGCTTAGAAAGAGGTTTTTTTATGGAAATTATTAAAAAAAACATAAAGTTATATAAAGAAGTTTTAAAGAAAATTAAACAATATTCCACAATTGTTGTTTATCGTCATACATGTCCAGATTTTGATGCTTCTGGAACTCAAAATGGATTGGTTACTTGGTTAAAAGATTCTTTTCCTAATAAGAAAATATATATGCAAGGAAAAGATTTTTATGATTTTACACCTAGATTATTTCCTGCTATTGAAGAAGTCGATGAAACTACTTTAGGTGATTTTCTTACTATTGTAGTTGATACTGGAAATACAGCAAGAATTGATAATCAAAATTTTTCTTTAGGTAAAGAAATTATCAAATTTGATCATCATCCAGCGGTAGAAAATTATGGACAAATTAATATTGTTAATGATGAATTAGCATCATGTGCAGAATTAGTTTTAGATTTTGTTTATTGGTGTAAGAAAAAATATCCTTTATCAATGCTTGCTTGTAAATATTTTTATATTGGTATTGTTGGTGATTCAGGAAGATTTTTATTTTCTTCTACTTCTATGCATACTTTTGAAAGTGCTTCAGTTTGTTTAGATAGTGGATTTAATTTACAAAAAGATGTTTATTTACCAATGTATGAAAAAGATCCTAAAGATTTAGAAATTCAAAAGTTTATTTTAAATAATTATCATTTATCTTCAAAAGGAGTAGCTTATTATATTTTTACTAAAGAGGATTTAGCTAAGTTTTCTTTAAGACCTGAAAATGGTAAAAATCATATGAGTTTATTTTCTAATATTAAAGGTATTAATATTTGGGTTTCTATTAGTGAAGATGTTAGTGAAAATGTTTATCGTGTTTCTTTTAGATCAAAAGAAATTGCTATTAATAAAGTAGCTGAAAAATATCGTGGTGGTGGACATGCCCAAGCTAGTGGAGGAAAACTTTTATCTTTAGATGAAGTTGAACAAATGATTAAAGATTTGGATGATTTAATAAAATGAAATATATAAAGTATTTAAAAAGATATCATACTTTAGAGAATAAAAATATTATTGTGACTGGTGCTAATAGTGGGCTTGGTTTAGAAGTTAGTCGATATTTGTTATTTTTAAAGGCAAATTTAATCATGGCTTGTCGAAATGAAGAAAAAGCTAATAAGATAAAAAATCAATTATTAAATGAATTTCCTAATAGTCATATCGAAGTTATTAAATACGATCAAGCTAGTTTATCTTCCATTGAAAATTTTGTTAATTTTATTAAAGATAAAAAAATTGATGGTTTAATTTGTAATGCTGGTGTTTATTATCCTAAAAAAGATATGAAAACAGTTGATGGATTTGAATTAACTGTGGGCACTAATTTTATTGGAACACATTATTTATTGGAATTATTAGATAAAAAGTTAACTAATGAGAAAACTAATGTGGTAATTGTTAATTCTTTAACAGCAATTAATTCAAAATTATATTCATTAAAAGATCAATATAAATTATCAAGAAATAAACTATATGGCTTTTCTAAATTGTTATTATCTATTGAAGCAAGTGAAAGGATACAAGCAAACCATTATCAACTTGTCTTAGCTCATCCAGGAGTGTGTTCAACCAATATTTTATCTTCTAAAGATACTGGTTTATCTTCACATTTTGCTTTAGCCGGTAGAAGATTTTTAAATATTTTTACGCATTCTGCTTCTAAAGCAGCTTTAAGTATTTTAGAGGCTTTATTAGGTGAAGGGGAAAAATATGTTAAGCCACGTGGCTTATTTGCTATATCAGGTTATCCATGTCGAAGAAGAATTCCTCATAAATTTAATAAAAAAATTATTGAAAAAACAAATATATTTATCAAAGAAAGTAGGTAAAAAATGTTATTAGTTAGTAATGTATCAATGCAATTTGGTTCAAGAGTATTATTTAAGGATGTTAATTTAAAGTTCCAAAAAGATAATTGTTATGGAATTATTGGCGCTAATGGTGCTGGTAAACCAACCTTTTTAAAGATTATTTCTGGTGAACTTGAACCAACAAGTGGTTCAGTTGAATTAACTGAAAAAGAAAGAATGTCCATTTTAAAACAAAATCATAATGCTTATGATGAATATACTGTTTTAGAAACTGTAATTATGGGGTATCCTCGCTTAGTGGAAGTTGGTAAAGAAAAAGATGCTTTATATATGAAAGAAGATTTTACTGATGAAGATGGAATTAAAGCGGGTGAACTAGAAAATGAGTTTATGGAAATGGGAGGATATGAAGCTGAAGCAGATGCTGGAAGTTTATTATCTAGTTTAGGTATTAATCCTAAAAAACATAATCTACTTATGAAAGAACTTGATATGAAAGAAAAGGTTAAAGTTTTACTTGCTCAAGCTCTTTTTGGTAATCCAGATATTCTTCTTCTTGATGAACCTACTAATAACTTAGATGCGATGTCAGTTAATTGGTTAGAAAACTTTTTATATAATTTTCAAAATACAGTTATCGTAGTAAGTCACGATCGATATTTTCTTAATAAAGTTTGTACAAGAATTTGTGATGTTGATTATGGTCAAATTAATTTATTTGTTGGTAATTATAATTTCTGGTATGAATCAAGTCAATTAATTCAAAAACAAATGAAA
>FR889454.1:12771-13839 GCA_000432895.1 Firmicutes bacterium CAG:449
AATTAAAGAATTAGAGGAATTTATTGCTAGATTCTCGGCGAATGCTTCTAAATCCAAACAAGCTACTTCCAGAAAAAAAGAATTAGAGAAGATTACTCTTGATGATATTAAACCTTCTTCTAGAGTTTATCCATTTATTGATTTTAGATTTGAAAGACAAATTGGTAATGATGTTTTAGAAGTTCATAATTTAAGTAAAAAAGGATTTTTTAAGAATGTAGAATTTATTTTAAATAAAGGCGATAAAGTAGCGTTTGTTGGTCCTAATACTTTAGCGATAACTACTTTCTTTGATTGTTTAATGAATAAACAAACTGCTGATGATGGCACTTTTAAATTTGGTATTACAATTACTCCTTCTTATATGGAAGCCAATAATGATGAATATTTTAAAAGTGATGTTTCTTTAGTGGATTGGCTTAGACCTTACTCAAATGATCAACATGAATCATATTTAAGAGGCTGGCTTGGTAGAATGTTATTTTCTAATGAAGAAGCTTTAAAATCAGCTTGTGTGCTTTCTGGTGGAGAAAAAGTTAGATGTATGTTAGCGAAAACCATGTTAAATGCTTCTAATTTAATGATTTTTGATGATCCTACTAATCATCTAGATCTTGAATCAATTTCGGCTTTAAATAAAGGGATGATTAATTATAAAGGTGTTTTATTATTTTCTAGTCATGATCACGAATTATTGAATTCAGTCGCTAATAGAATTATTTATCTTGATGAAAATACCTTTATTGATAAAATGTGCACTTATGATGAGTTTCTTAGTTGGCATGAGAATATTAAAAACTAGTTTTTAATATTATTTAATGTGAATTATTATTCTGAAGAAACAATAAAAAAACTTAATAGTTATAAATATCAAATCGTAGCTACTTTTTTTGTCATAATTGCTTTATTAATTTCAATTACTATTATAAAAGATTTGTATGATCAAACTTTAACAGGTCGAAATTATGATAAAAGTATCGTAAAAAGAAGTAAAATTGTCGCTTTAATAATTTTAATTACGTCATTTTACTTCATTTTTGTTGTGTATACAAATTATGTTAAAAATAG
>FR889454.1:13912-15872 GCA_000432895.1 Firmicutes bacterium CAG:449
GCTATTATTAGGTTTTTAAATATTAATAAAACTGATGTTAGTAATGAAGGAGATCTTATTTAGTTAAATAATCTTGATATTGCTGATAAATTAAAAATGCTAATTCATTAGGTGATTTAATTTCTGAACAGATATTAATATTGGCAAAAGATAATTTATCTTCTGTAAAAGTTTCTTTATCAGAATTTAATCTTTGGAAGATAGATTCTTCTTTATCTAAACGAGAATACATTCTATTTTTTCTAATTTCTTCTGAACACATTAAATTAACAATAAAAATTCTTTTATCATGTAAATTAAAAAATGCTTTAGCGCCATTAGGATCTAAAACAACGCATTTATTATCACTAATTTCTTTTTTGGAAGTTCCATAGTAGTTATTGTTATAAAAAGTATATTCGACTAATTTATTTTGTTTTATCATGTCTAAAAATGTTTCTTTACTAACAAAATAATAATCAACATTTTCTTTTTCATTAATTCTTTTTTCCCTAGTTGTATGAGTAATAACTTTTTTTAAGTTATAATTTTTTTCAAGAATTTGTGCGATTTCTGTTTTACCACTTGCGGAAGGACCAATTAAAATAATCATATATTTAATTATACATTAGTAAAAAAATTAGTAAACTTAAATCTAATATGTTAAGATATTTTTATGAAAAAGATTTTAGTTGTTGGCGCTGGTCCATGTGGATTAATGGCTAGTTATCAAATTAAAAAGAATAATCCATCATATCAAGTGATTTTATTAGATAAGGATGAATTTGGAAAAAGAATTAAAGTATCTGGTAATGGAAGATGCAATTTTTCTAATATTAATGTTAGTGAAGATAAATATTATAATGGTGAATTAATTAAAGATATTATTGATGATTTTAAAATCAATCAAGATAAATTTTATCAAGAAATTAATTTGCATTATTATCATGATGATGAAGGAAGATGTTATCCACTTACTAATTCTAGTAAAACAGTTTTAACGTTATTAATTAATGCTTTAAAAAAATTAAATGTGGAATTTCATCAAAAAGAAGAATTTATTTCTTATAAAAAAGAAAATCAAAAATATGTTGTAACAACTTCTTTAAATAGTTTTCTTGTTGATAAAATAGTTTTTGCTATTGGAGGAATTTCTTATTTAAATAAGGTAGATAATTATAATCATATTGTTAATTTAATGAATGTTTCTTTATCTAATTTAAAACCTTCTTTATGTCCTTTGATTGTAAAAGAAAAAATCAATAAAGAGGCTATTGGTAAAAGAAGTAAAGCAAGAGTTAGTTTATATAATAATAATCAAAAAATATATGAAGAAAGTGGAGAAGTATTATTTAAAAAAGATGGTATTTCTGGCATCGTTATTTTTAATTTAGCTAGTTACCTAGTTCGACAAAATAAGTTAAATAACCCTTATTTAAAAATTAATTTTATTGAAAATATTTCTAAAAATGATATTTTACATCAAGAAAAAACATTTTCTAAAGAAGAAATTATTAATAGTTATGTAATAAGTGAAATTGGAAAAATGATTGATAAAAATAATTTATATGATAATTTGTCTTCATTTATTTTACATATTAAAGATTTTTATCCTTTTTCTGAATCACAAGTAACCCATGGAGGTATTTTATTAAATAATATTAATTTAAATACTTTATCATTAAAAAATGATAGTAATATTTTTGTTGGAGGTGAACTTCTTGATGTTGATGCTTTATGTGGAGGATATAATATTTTCTTTGCATTTGCATGTGGTTATAAAATCGGAAAATCACTAGAATAAAAAAGAAATAAATCTTTTTCACAAGTTAATATAAGAAATACTTTAATCTAGAATAAATGTTTTTTATAGAAAACAAAGTGATGATATTAAACTTGCTATTAAAAGAATTCTTCAAATTGATAATTAATTTTATTTGATTATATTTTTATTTACAATTTCCTAGTTGATAAAAAAAAT
>FR889454.1:15877-18420 GCA_000432895.1 Firmicutes bacterium CAG:449
ATAAAAAAAATTTATAATAGTAAAATAATTTTGCATGGGACAATAGCTCATCTGGGAGAGCAATTCGTTCGCAACGAATAGGTAGCGGGTTCAAGTCCCGTTTGTTCCACCAGATAGAATGAATAGGTTTAATACGAAAACAAGTATTAAGCCTTTTATTTTTGTATTAATATAGATTTAAAATCTATGCAATGATATAGTTATGTTAGATTTAAAATCTAATGATGGAGGAAATGTTATGTCAAAACTTGGTGAAACAGTTAAAAGAATTAGAAAAAGTAAAAATATGAGTCAGGAAACTTTTGCTAAGTCTCTTGGATATAAATCCGCTACAACCATTAATAAAATTGAATTAGGAATTAATGATATGGGTTATGATGCAATTGTCAGGTTAATTTCTCAATATGATGTAGATGTTAATGATTTATTTGAGTCTAATACTAAATTGGATAGTAAAATAAAGCCTAATGATAAGAATGAAATAGTTCTATTTGAAAATCAAGGAGTACAACTTGAAGTCAATGTTAAAGATGATACTGTTTGGTTAAACCAAGATCAAATATCAAGATTATATGGAAGAGATAGAACGGTTATTTTAAAACATATAAAAAACGCTTTGGCTGAAGAACTTTCCGGAGAAAAATCAGTATGTGCAAATTTTGCACAAACTGCTTCGGATGGAAAAACTTATGATGTTTCTTTTTATAATTTAGATGTAATTATTTCTGTTGGATATCGTGTAAAATCTTCACAAGGTATAGCCTTTAGACGTTGGGCAAATAATGTTTTAAAATCTTTCATGTTAAAAGGATATGCAATAAATAAGCAGCGTTTAGAATATTTAGAAAAAACAGTTAAATTAATAGATATTGCTTCAAGAAATGTAGAAGAACTTACAAATAATAATACTAAGGATGTTTTGCTTGTTATAAATTATTTTTCAAAAGGACTTGACCTATTAGATGATTATGACCACCAATGTGTACCTAAAATAAGTGGTAAAAAGGATGATAGAATAGTTACTTATGAAGATTGTATGCAAGTTATTAATAAGTTAAAATTTAATGAAAGAGGAGATTTATTTGCTCAAGAACGAAATAGTGATTTTAAAGCTATTATCGGTAATATTTATCAATCATTTGGTGGAGAAGATGTTTATCCAAGTGTTGAATTAAAGGCGGCAAATTTACTGTATTTTATAGTCAAGGATCATGCTTTTATTGATGGAAATAAAAGAATAGCAGCTTCAATATTTTTATATTTCATGAATTTTTATGGCTTACTATATAGAGATGGAAAAACATGTATATCAAATAATACACTAGCAGCATTAACTCTATTAATTGCTGAATCAAAGGCAGATGAAAAGGATCTTATAATTGATGTTGTGATGAATATCATTTTTGGATAGTTAATAAAGCGTAGCATATTTAAGTAATCCAAGAAAATGTGATGTTAGTAAATTAAAAACAGTCATAAGACATCCAATAAAAAATATTAAATAATAATTCAAATTACAATTTAATAATTTAAAAAAACTCATTAAAAAGTATTGACTCTCCCCTTAGAGTAGGCTGTATAAATAATTTGAGGAGGCAAGATATGTATAAAATAGGAGATTTTTCTAAAATGTCTAAAACCACCATAAAGGCATTAAGATACTATGAAAAAGAAGGATTATTAAAACCTGCTTTTATAGACCAAGATACGAGTTATAGGTATTATTAAGGTAGTCAGTTAGTTGATATTTCAAAGATAATATCCTTAAGGCAAATAGGATTATCAATTAAAGACATTAAAAAGGTTTTAGATGGACAAGATATGCCGTTAATTCTTAATAAAAGAAAAAATGAAATTGAGAAAAATATTGCTAGTTTTAATATTGAGCTTTCTAAAATAAATTATTTATTGGAAGAAAAAAATATGAAAA
Source organism: Firmicutes bacterium CAG:449 (assembly GCA_000432895.1). GTDB lineage: Bacteria > Bacillota_I > Bacilli_A > RFN20 > CAG-449 > CAG-449. The sequence continues at coordinate 17,808 of FR889454.1, forward strand.
ATGAGATTTTTATAAAAGACATTCCAGGTTACATTATTTATTATCGTGATGGAATGATAGAGGATTTTAGTAAAATTACAGAATTTGTTTTACAATCAGGAACAGAATGTGCAAAAGCAAATCCAAATTTAAAGTGCATAACTCCAGATTATTGCTATATTAGTTATTTAGATGGGGAATACAAAGAAAAAGATATTAAGATTAGATATGCACAAGCAGTAGAAAAATTTGGAAATGAAACTGATAGTGTTAAATTTATGAAATCAAATCCTATTATAGCAGTATGTATTTATCATAAAGGAACTTATAATAATTTAAGAGATTCTTATAATATTATTTTAAAGTACATTGAAGATAATGGATATGAGATAATAGATAATGCGAGAGAATGTTATATTGATAGATGTTGGAATAAAGAAAATGAAGAAGATTATTTAACAGAGATTCAATTTCCTGTTAAGAAAAGATAAATACAAATTACAATTTAGCGAGGTGTTAAAAGTGAGTAAGTATCAACCATTATGGAATTATATAAAAGAAAAACAAAAAGTAAATTAATATAATTTGTTTCAGTAAAAAATCTTTTTAAAAGGAATGTTAAATAATATGAAAA
>FR889454.1:18516-21568 GCA_000432895.1 Firmicutes bacterium CAG:449
TATTTTTAAGTGCAGAATCTAATGATTTTGTTCTACCATTTTCCTTTTTAACATTTGTATCACCACATTTTTGTAATAAATTTTAGTAGATTTCTTTTTGTAAAAAAAGCACCTTATCTTGAAGATAAAGTGCTTTAAATTTATTTTTTAATGTAATATATATTTGAAATTGAAACGTTAGAGAATTGACTTCTTAAACCAAAGTTGCCTCCTGAATAATTTTTATCGAGTTTTGTTTTAATAATTGGAGCAATACTACCATTTGCTAAAACATATAAATATCCATCTTTAACAATAACTCTTAATGATACAGATCCATCGCTATTTACTTTTACATTACCTTGACAAGAATTATATAATCCTTCATATGCTTGATTAAATTTATGTATTTTAACTGTGGCACTTGATGAATTAGCGTTTCTTTCAATTTGAACATTTAAAGCATTGATTTTATCTTGACCAGAGGAAGCATTTTTAGCAAATAAATAGATTCCTGAGTTCATCATTTCGTTGCTTGTTTTTGCTTTAAATGTTGCACCAATTTCAAATTCGTTTCCGAGTGATAAATTGCTTATTAATTTGACTTCGGAACTATTATCAATATCAATAGAACTATCATTTATACTAACATTTGTTGAATTATTAGTTTTATAAATATCGAATTTGTTATCATATTTAACTTTTTCACCTTCGATAAGATACTCATTACTTGGATTATCGCCATCGAAATAATAATATAGGTACATTCCATAACGTTGATGATAGCAATCCATAAAGCGAATAAATTCTAATTCTTGGTTTGTTGCTTTCATTGTAAAACGTAAAGTGCCATTGTTATTTTCTTTAGTTAAATGGTTAGTAACATCATGATCATCGAATACAACATAATTGACCTTGTCTCCATCATAAGGTAAGCCGAAATCAGATTGATTATCTTTAATATCATAAACATCTTTATTTCCTAAATCGCATACTAACATGAATGGACCATAGAATAATGCATATGAATTTTCACTGCCTTTTTGTTTATCAAGACGATATGACATATTAAATTCATAATCAATATAATCACCATTACTAAATTCTCTATCAATTGTAATATAGCCATTATTAATTTGATAAGTTTGTTCTTCACCATTGATTTTTAAAGTAGGATTTTTATCCCAAGAAGGAACTCTTAAATTAAGTGTTAATTTACCATCACCAACAATTGTTATTCTTGATTTTCCATCAAGAAGAATATCACCTGTTTGTTTGACTGTAAGTTGATCATTTAATTTTATTGACATTGGGTTAAATAAATTAACCATCAATGTAAGGTTTTTATCATTAGTTACATAGTATTCACCATATGTTAATTTTGAAAAACTTTCTTGACCAGTACAACAGCAGCACCAGAAAGCGGTTTCGGCAGTTGAATATATTTTATAATAACCAAATGCAGTAGAAATAGGATATGTTTTACCACCTGTAGCAGGATCCATTGAACACATAATTTGGTTATAGAATATATTTTCAAAATAATCTATTAATGAAGAATCAGGATTCCATCTAAACATATAGTCAGTTAATTTTAACATATTATATGAACAGCATGTTTCTTCAGAATAATTTCCTAAAGTGGTTATTCCTTCGTCTTCGAAGAATTCATTAATACCTAATCCACCATTAGCGTAATCCATTTTTCTAACCATATTATAGAAATTAATAACAATAGTTTTGTAGTATTCATCACCAGTAGCTTCATAGGCACTTGCACAACCTAATATTTTTGGGATAGCGGTATTTGCATGAATATGAGGCAAAACATTAATGTTATTGTATAGAGGATTTAATAATGATTCTTGTTCAAAGAAATGATCTGCTTTAATATAATTTGTATTTTTTGTTAAAGCATATACTTTATATAAGACTTCTGTCATTCCCCCAAATTCAAAGTTTAAAACATTATTTCTTTCTTGTTCGCTCATTGATGAAACTTCTTGATATACCCAATCACATGCATCGATTAAGATATCTTTTGCAGTTTTTTTAATAGCTTCATCATTTACATAAGTATAAACATCTAAAGCCATGGCTAAATTTTTATGAAGCATATAATAAGGAACCCAAGAATATGTTCCATCTCCTAAAGCAGTTCCACCATTTCTAATAACTTTAAAGCATTTAATATCAATTGCTCCAAAATATCCTTTTTCTTGTGGATTATTAATAGCATATGATTCTTGACAAGCTCTCATTTCATTAATCATATATCTAAGTCTTGATAGAGGTGTAGAACCATCTTTTCCAATGTAATTTGGCATTGATAAAGTATATCTAGCTAAAGCTCCAACATACATAGTTTCAAATTGACCCGCTCCATTAGAAGTTGGACTAATCCATCCTGGATAAGAAGTACTATTTAAAGTTGGACGATTAGCAATTCTTCGATAGTTATATAAAAGTCTATCTACATCTAAAGTAAACATATAATCGATATTTACTTTCATCATGTCTTCATATAAAGAAGATTCCTCATAATTTAATTTTGTAAAATCTGTTTCACTAATTTTTGTATTAATATTTTTTTGAGGATTAACAGTAATTTTTATATCTTTTTCCATTGTATAATCTCCTCTTGATAAAGTAGCTTTCAATATAACTTCATGTTTATTTGCATCAGGATAAACATATCCAGACACTCCAAGAATATTTTCATCGCTAGAAGTATATTTAACTTTAACGCCTTCGATAGTATATTTTGGTAAGTCGATTTTTAATCCACCATCATATTTAATAGAAAATTGTTGATATGCTTTTTTGACGGCTTCTTCATCATTATCAATAGTAATAATTCCTTGCTTTTTCATTATTTCTTTTTCGGTTAAAGTACAAGCGTAAATTTTAAAATTATCATAATAACCAGCAAATGGAACATCATTATAAAAATCAGTTTTACCTAAAGCACAATGCATATCTGGATAATACCAAAATGTATCGTCATTATAATAGAATTTATCACTAGAGAAAATTACATTTCCATCAACATATAATGAACCATTTTTTCCAT
>FR889454.1:21616-27430 GCA_000432895.1 Firmicutes bacterium CAG:449
TCAGTTGGAACAATATAATTACTATCAAGTAAAATATCACGATAATTATTAGCATAATTGGTAAATTCTAATTTTAAATCGTTAACATTTGAAAAACCAACATATAAAGAAAGATATCTTTGTCCTCCCATTGAAAATTCAAATATTCTTTGATATCTATTTCCTGTGTTTTTAATAAATACATCAGTAGAAATACTAATTTTGTCGTGCCCATGTAAAGTATAATTAGCTAATTCTAATGAAGAACGACTTGGATCTTGACTTCCATCAAGTTCTAATACTGTTTTTTCATCGATAGTAGAAAGTTTTGCATTTCCTTTTAATGTTGATGATAAATTTCTTATTTTTTCTTTATTATCATCAAATTCAAAATAAGTTGTTAAAAAATCATCACTTTTTAAATCATATTCTTCTTTAACTTCTTGTTCATTTAAAGCTTTTGAATAAACTCTAAAATCAGCAATTCGACCATTAAAATCATTTTCATCATTAATAGAAGAAGTACCTAAATAAAATTTATCTATTTTCTTATTTTTTAAATTATAATCACCACTTTTTTCTAGAATTTTTGTACCATTTTTAATTACTGAAAAACTATCTTTAGTAAAAACATAGCTCATATGTGCCCAAGTGTTAAAAATTGGTTCGATTACTCCACTTGTTGCAGTTCTTCCCCAACTTGTTGAATCAACTGGAGGATTTGTTAAACATTCATCTTTTCCATTGAAATTTGTGGACATGTTATATGCCCACCAGCAATCTTTATCAAAACTTTGACTATAAAAATAATTGTTTTCTCCTGAAAAAGAAAATTCACATGATTTGTTTTCAATATTGTATGGAACATATGTCCAATAAGAAATAGTAACATTTTCAAAATTTAAGATTTCTGTTGGTAAAGATAAATAATTTTCTTTTTTTCCGCCTGAGAATTTTAAACTTGTTCTTGTTTCACTTGAAGTTGTTAATGAGCCAATAACTTCAGCATTTTTATAATTTGTACCACTGGAATTTAAACCTAAAGTGCCAGTTTTAAATTCCAATTGGTATTCTTTTTTTCCTTGAAAAGCTTCTTCACTAGTAGTATTTGATGAACTATTAGAAGAAGATGAATTGCTTGTATCATTACAAGATACTAGCATGGATGTGGCTAGTAAAGTTAATAATAGTATTTTCCTTTGCATAATTCTCCCTTTATATAATTGTTTTAATTTCTTCTTGAGTTAATGAAGCGTTGTATACTTCCATTTTATCAATATAAGCATTTAATGGAGCATCTCCATAATATTTAGTTCTACCAATTTCGAAGCCTAAATCATACCAACACCAAAATGGAGCAACATTATAATTAAAAGTTCCACTTCCGATTAATTCACCATCAACATAGATAGAACCTTGTTTACCATCTGTTGTAACTGTAATATTAATCCAAGCATTAGTTGGGACTTTATAGTTTTCTGGTTGAATGAAATCACGATCATTTTTCCCAGCATGACGAGCATATTCAAATCTTATGTTATTTGCTTCACCAAAACCAATATATAAAGAAACACTTCTTCTTCCACCAACTGAATATTCAAAGATACGTTTATACATTTGGTCACCTTCAGGTAAATATAAAGTTGTTGAAATTGTTAATTGTTCGTGTCCAGCAAGTAAACCTGTTTCACAAGTAATTGATGATCTTGCATCAGCATTTTCATTGCCATTACCATCTAAATAAAGGGCATTTCTATTGTCTTTTTCTACAATTTCAGCATTACCATGTTTAGTAGATGTAAAATTTCTAATTGAATCATTTATATTGTCATTAAAATCAAAATTAGCGGTTTTTAAATCAGAGAATGTTAAATCATATTCTTTAATTATTTCTTCTGTAGATAAAGCTTTATCATAAACTCTAATATCTGCAAAAGATCCTATATAATCTTCATCTTGATCAGAAACATTAGCTCCAAATCTAAATTTATCAGCACTTACTTTAGTTAAAGAGAAATCACCATCGTAATTATAAATTTCATATCCATTTTTATAAACTTTAAAACTTGTAGATGTAAATTCATAACTCATTAAATACCAAGCGTTAAAAACAGGTTGTACAAGTCCAGAAAAAGCAGATGGCCATCCTTCTTCAAGTTCTTCATTTCTTTGAGCAGTCTTCATTGTTAATACCTCTTCACCATTACCTAACATATTAGTAACAAATGAATAAGTTTGGAAATTATTTGGTGCAACAGGAATACTTCTAAAATATATGTTAGTTTCACTATTTGAAAAAACAAATTCATTTCTCCAAGTTGGATTATTATCTTTTGGTAAATACATCCAACTTGTAATAGTTGTTGCTTCATTATGCAATATTTCACTAGGAAATTCAATGTAGCCTTTTTGATGCATGCCAGCCCCATTAAATTTCAAAGCAGTTTTTCCTTTAATCGCATTTTCAACTATTTCCATGTTGTTTTCGCTATTTATAGTAGAACTTGTTTCATTTGAACCAGTACTTTTTCCTAAATTATCTTTATCTGAGAAATCTAATTGATAAACTAAATTAGGATTTTTAATAATAGGTGGAATTTCAGTAGTTGTTTCTTGACTAGTTGTATTTTCACTAGTAGTAATGTTTTCGCTAGTAGTATTGTTTTCACTAGTAGTATTGTTTTCGCTAGTGGATGAAGAGGTTGTAGAACTTGAACTTACTGATGAAGTAGAAGGTGTATTATTACAACCAATAAGTAAGATGGAATTAAGCATTAAAACGTAAAATATTTTTTTGGTTTTCATTTTAAATCTCCCTGTAATTTCATTATATTTTCCATAAAATTAAATAACAAGTTACATAAAAGGGTATATTTACTATATAAAAAGTTACATTTTTGTTATAATAAAATTATGAAATATATATTAATAGATTTAACTAAACACTTTGCTATTCCAGACATTGGTAAAGGTGATATTAAAAACCATGTTCATATCACTCGAAATAATGATACTTATGAAATGTTTTTTATTTTAAATGGGGAGTTATATCTTGAACAAGATAATATTAGTTATGAACTAAAAGAAAATGATATTTTTTTTGCGGAAGCTAATTCTCCTTATGGAGGAAATAATAAATTATCCACAAGTCAATTTTATTGGATTCACTTTAATTCACTTGATGGAATAAAAATGATTTCTTTAGAAGAAATACCTTTATATATTAAAAATTATAATTATGTAATTATTCCTCAATATTTTTCTTTAATAAACTCAAATCATATTAGAATTTTATTAAGTGAAATAAGAACTTTTTTTGAAGAAAAAGAGCCGTATAAAATTAAAAATTCTTTATTTAAAGCTATTTTAAATGAATTAGAATTTTTGCATAATCAAAATATTAAAATGCCAAATAGCTCTAAAAGATTTTTTGATATTGTAGAGTATTTAGTGACAAATCCTAATTTAAATGAATTTTCTAGTATTAAAGCTCTCGCGGAACATTTTGGGTATAATGAAAAATATTTAACACGTTTATTTAAGAAAAATCTTGGTGTTTCACCAAAAGATTTATTAATTAATATTAAACTTGGAATAGCTAAAAGCTATCTTTCATTTTCAAATATTGAAATTAAACAAATTGCATATTATTTAAATTATAATGAAGTGTATTTTTTAAAAATGTTTAAATCTAAGGTTGGTTTAACACCCACTCAATATCGAAAAACAGTTACTCCTGATGCAAATGGATATAATGATAATTTTAAAAAAATATTGTGTGGGGACATAAAAGTATTTTCTGATGAAATTCATGCAATTGAAAATCAATATAAGAAAAAAACATAAAACTTCTATTTTTTTAAAGCGAGTTTATTTACTACTCAAAGTTTAAAATGTACTTTTATTGATAAAATTTTTGCAATATGCGATTACAAAATTGAAATATGATAGGTCAAGATTCAAGACATCTATATGATATTTGCTAAGATTATTTACTTGTATTTAGTTTGATGAAAACCTAAAAAATAGATAATATTAATTAGAAATGTTAGAAAAAATCTAAAAATAATCTTTCATCAAACAAATATGCTAAAAAAATTATTAGTTCTAAGTTTTATGAAAATGATTATAATAATATTACAAAAAACCACTATATGAAAAATATGATGAAGCAATAAACAATGGAATAGTTATTATTGCAAATAAAGGTCTTTTTTAAAATTTTAATTAAAAAACTACGTTTTTCACGTAGTTTTAAGCACTTTTCTTTTTGTAATTTGGAATAACATTTTTCTTTTTGTTTTCTTTACAAATAGATTTGATTTCATCAACTTCTTCTTGGGATAGTTGACGATATTCACCTCTACTTAAACCAATACAAGTAATAGGACCAACTGATTCGCGATAAAGTGATTTAACTTTATATCCTACTGCTTCACACATTCTTCTTACTTGTCTATTTCTTCCTTCATGAATAATAATTTTGAAGATAGAAACTTCTTTGTTTCTTTTGCCAATTAAAATTTTAGCAGGTGCAGTCATTCCGTCTTGAAGTTCTACTCCATCGTGGAGTTTTTTTAATGCTTCATCAGGAATATAACCTTTAACAGTAACAATGTATGATTTATTCATATGACTTGATGGGTGAGTAACAAGTTGAGCAAGTTCACCATCATTTGTAACTAGTAAACATCCAGCTGTATTAATATCAAGTCTTCCAACTGGATACACTCTAATGCCTTCGTTAGTAAAATAATCAGTTACAATAGGTCTATTTCGGTCATCATGAGCACTGGAAACAACACCTAAAGGTTTATTTAAGACAAATGTTTTTTTTGATTCTTTTACTTCTTTTTCGTCAATTCCTTCAATCTCAATTTTTGCGTTTGCAGGTATTTTTGTTCCTAATGTTGTAGTGACTTCACCATTAACTTTTACTTTTCCATCAACAATTAATTGCTCTGCTTTTCTTCTTGAACAGAGTCCACGTTCAGCGATAACTTTTTGTAATCTAACCATTTCTTCCATCTTAATTACTTCCTTTATGCATTGAAACGGAAACTTTGATAGTCTTTTTTTCTTTTCTTCCGTTAAATCTTTCTTTTAATAATGTTACTGCATATTGACATATACTATCATAATCATAATCAATAGAGTCAATATCTATTAAACCATTTGTCTTAGTTGATAAGCAATCAAAACCAACAATTTTGACATCGTTATATTTTTCTTTATAGTTTGGTATTGATTTTTCTAATGTTTTCATTAGTTCATAAACTATATCATCATTGAAACAAAATATACCTTTATATCCTTGTTTTACTAACTTAGGTAATTTAGAAGAAAGATGAGCGACTTCGACAACTTCAATTTTGTAATCGGGATTAATTTCATTTAATCTTTGAATAAATGATTTTTGTCTTCTTCTTGAACATTCAATATTACTCATTTTAATGTAAACGTATTTATTGAAATTAAATAAAGATAAATATTCGGCAACTAATTTTCCACCTTGTTGATCGTTTTCATATACTTGATCGACATAATCTTTTTCAACATTTCTTCCTAAAGCAACCATTGGCATATTGTTTAATTTTGCAGAAGCGACAGCATCATCTTCCACTTCAATTAAAGTAATAATTCCATCTGCTCTTTGGGAAATACATTGTTTAATAATTTCTAAATCTAATTTCTTTTTTATTGTGTAAACGATGGTAAATTCAAATTTATCTTTTTCAAATGCTTCTGATAATTTTTGGCAAATGATTTGAAAAAAGAAATTGTTAAAATTATTTAACACAACTGCGACTAAAGGACGATTGTTTTTTTTGATAA
>FR889454.1:27446-32851 GCA_000432895.1 Firmicutes bacterium CAG:449
TTTTTTGATAAATTGCGATACATTGTTTGGAATATATCCTAATTCATAAGCTTTTTGACGAACTTTCTCTTTTGTTGCATCAGAAATATCATCACAATCTCTTAAAGCTCTAGAAACTGTGTTGATAGAAATTTTTAATTCGTAAGCGATACTCTTTAAACCCGTTGTCTTATTATTCATAATTTTATTATAACACTTTGCATTAATTTTAAAATAATTTTTTCCATTAATAATGTTTTTACTTTATTATATACCTAGATTTAGATAAATAATGTTTTTGTTTAAAAACAATTAAAAAAAGATTGTTAATATCATTTTACTATATACTAATGATTGAAGGAGTAATATGAAAAATAAGAAAAAAATTATTTTATATATATTTTATATTTCAATCACTATTGCATTTTTGATTTTTATTTTATCGATGAATGATATTGGTGATATTTTTCAAATTTTACAACATGCGGATATTAAATATATTTTAATTTCTTTGTTATTAGTATTAATTTATTTAGGAATGTATCCATTAACTTTATGTATTTTGTCAAAAGCAAAAAAAGTAAATGTTTCAAATAAATATATTTATTCAATTGGAATGAGTGAACATTTTTTTAATGGAATTACACCTTTTGCAACAGGTGGACAACCATTTCAAATTTATGCTTTATCAAAAAAGAAAGTTGATTTATCCACTTCAACAGGATTATTAATGATGAATTTTATTATTCATATGTGTGCCTCCAATCTTTTTGCTTTGATTTCTCTATTCTTTTTTAATAGATTTGCAACTTCTACATCCATGAAAATATTAGCTATTGTAGGATTTAGTATGAATTTTTTAGTTTTAGTATTAATGGTTAGTTTAGCTACAAGTAAAACATTAAAACATTTTATTTTATGGGTTCTAAGTAAATTGGCTAAAATTAAATTTTTGCATAAATTAATTACTGAAAAAATGATTGATATTGAAAATTATATTGAGAATACTCAAAATTCTTTTAAAGAACTTTGCCATAATAAAAAATCATTTATTACTTGTTTTATCATAAGATTTTTAACTTTATCAATATATTATGCAGTACCTTTTTATATATTAAAATCATTACATATGGAAATTTCTTATGCTAATTTATTTATTAGTATGTGTGCTTCTAGTTTTGCTATTACGATGTGTGTATTTTTACCTACCCCAGGTAGCAGTGGAGGCATAGAATATGCTTTTAGTAATATTTTTGCTTCTTTAGTGGTTTCTATGACTAGCTCAACTAGTTATTGTGGAATGTTAATTTGGAGATTACTTACCTATTATTTACCTGTTTTAATTAGTTTTTTATTTTATTTATATTTTGAAATTTCAAAGAAAGAAGAAAAAATATGATACCAGTTGTTTATTGTGGAAATTATTATATATTTTCTGGAATTTTACTTTCTTCAATTAGTATTGCTAGAAGAACTACTTCATCATTAAACATTATTATTTTAACAATGACTTATACTAAATATAATGATAAATATATTTCTATTACGAAAGAACAAGTGAAAATTTTACAAGATTATTTAACTTCTATTAATAAAGATAGTAAGGTTACTTTAATTGATTTAACTGATAATTTTAAAAAAGAATTTGATTATGGCAAAAATTTACAAAATGATTATTCACCATATACTTTATTAAGGTTATTTATTGATCAAGATTTTATTCAAGAAAAAAAAGTAATTTATTTAGATGCTGATACAATGCTAAATGATGATATTAATAAATTGTATTCTATTGATATTAGTGAGTATGAATATGCATCAAGTTTAGATTATATGGGAAGTTTTTTTATTCATGAAAATTATTGTAATGCAGGAGTTTTATTAATTAATGTAGAAAAAATAAAAGAAACGCAACTTTTTTGTAAATGTAGAAAATATATTTATACTCATAAAATGATTATGCCTGATCAAACTGCTTTAGATAGATTAACTAGCAGTAAATTGCTATTGCCAAGAAAATTTAATGAGCAACGATCATTAAGAAAAGATACAGTAATTAAACATTTTAATAAAGGAATTAAGTTTTTTCCTTTTATTTATATGTATAATATAAAGCAATGGGAGATAGATAAAGTTCATAAAATGTTAAAAATATATACTTTTGATGAAGATTATCAAATATATAAATCCTTAATGGAGGAATTATGAGTTCAATCACGACTAAAAAAGCAATTGCTTATGCTTTCAAAGAATTACTTTTAGAAAAACCTATTTCAAAAATTACTATTAATGATATTTCTGAAAGATGTGAAATTAATCGACAAACTTTTTATTATCATTTTCAGGATATTATTGATTTAGTGGAATGGATATGTATTGAAGATGCTGAAAAAAATTTAAAAGAATTAAATTATTCTTCTTGGCAAGAAAACTTTATAGCTATTTTTGAAACAATGAAAAAAGATAGACCATTTATTTTAAATATATACAGAAGTGTTTCTTTAGATAATTTGATTAATTATTTATATAAGCTTGTTTATCCTTTAATTTATAGGGTAGTCGATGAAAAAGCTTCTAAATATGTCGTAACGGAACAAGATAAAAAATTTATTGCAGATTTTTATAAATATGCTTTAGTTAATGTTGTTCTTGAATGGATAAAAAATGATATGAAAGATGATTATAAAATAATCGTAGAAAAAGTTAGTGTTTTATTAAAAGGAACGATTGATCAAGCTTTAATCAACTTAAAAAGAAATTAGACATTTTTAATGATTTGTATAAAAATTAGACAAAATAAAGTTGGAGTAAAAACACTGCTCCAAATTTTTTAATTTGTCTAATTTTTGAACAATGGAAAAAATCTGTCTATACACAAAGTGTTTTTGTTTCATTAAGATGTATTTGTAAGTTAAATACAAGGAGGATTTAAAAATGTATTATTCAGCAGGAACTTATGAAGCATTCGCTCATCCAAAAAAACCAGAAGGTGTTGATAAAAAATCAGCATATATTATTGGTACAGGTTTAGCAGGATTATCTGCCGCCTTCTATTTAGTTAGAGATGGACAAATGAAAGGTGAACATATTCACCTACTTGAAAAATTAGAATTAGCCGGTGGAAGCTGTGATGGTAGAAAAGATATTACTAAAGGCTTCTATATGAGAGGTGGAAGAGAAATGGATAACCACTTCGAATGCATGTGGGATATGTTTAGAGATGTCCCTTCTATTGAAACACCTAATGTTTCAGTCTTAGATGAATATTATTGGTTAAATAAAGAAGATCCAAATTATTCATTATGTAGAGCGTCTATTAATCGTGGCGAAGATGCTCACACAGATAAAAAATTTAATCTTGATAAAGAATCAGCTTTAGCATTATCAAAATTATTCATGACACCAGAAAAAGATCTTGAAGATAAAAAGATTTCTGAAGTTCTTCCTGAAAGTTTCTGGAGTACAAACTTTTGGCTTTATTGGCAAACAATGTTTGCTTTCCAAAGATGGAGTTCTGCTCTTGAAATGAAGAGATATCTTTGTAGATATGTTCACCATATTGATGGTTTACCTGATTTCAGTGCTTTGAGATTTACTAAATATAATCAATATGAAAGTATGATTTTACCTTTAGTTAAATATCTTGAAAGCCATGGTGTAAAAATTGAATATGGTATGGATGTTAAAAATGTTATTTTTGAAAATGTTGGTGATAAAAAAATTGCTAAACAAATCATTTATGTTAAAGATAATAAAGAACAACATATCGATTTAGTGGAAGATGATTTAGTCTTTATTACTAATGGTTGCTGTACAGATACTTCTTGCTATGGTGATCAAACTCACGCTCCAGATTTATCAAAAATTAAAAATGGTTATGGTGAATCTTGGGATATGTGGAGAAAGATTGCATCTCAAGCAAGTAATGGTGAATTCGGTAATCCAGAAAAATTCTGTGGTGATGTAAATGCCACAAACTGGATGAGTGCAACTGTTCAAACTTCTAATGAAGAAATAATTCAACACATTATGAAGATTTGTAAACGTGATCCTCGTTTAGGTAAAGTTACTACTGGTGGTATTGTTACAGTTAAAGATTCTACTGAAAACTGGTATTTATCTTGGACTATTAATAGACAACCTCAATTTAGAGCACAAGATAAAAATTCTATTTTAGTTTGGGTATATTCTTTAAATACTAATAAAGAAGGTAATTATGTCAAAAAAGCTATGAAAGATTGTACTGGTGAAGAAATATGTAGAGAATGGCTTTATCATATTGGTTTACCTCTAAATGAGATTGATAATTTAGCAAAAACTCAATGTAATACAACAACTTGTTATATGCCTTATATCAATGCTTTCTTCCAACCAAGAAAAGAATCTGATAGACCACTTGTTGTTCCTCATTGTGCTGTTAATTTTGCTTTCATTGGTCAATTTGCTGAAACACCAAGAGATACAATCTTCACTACTGAATATTCAATTCGTACTGGTATGGAAGCTGTTTATACTTTGTTGAACGTTGATAGAGCGGTTCCTGAAGTTTGGGGCAGTGCTTATGATGTTAGAGAGTTATTAAAAGCTTGCTATTATGCTTTAGATAAGAAACCTATTAATGATGCTAATCTTTCTTTGATTGAAAAAGGTGCATTAAAAGTTATCTTAAAGAAAGTTAAAGATACTGATATAGAATTATTATTAAAAGATAGTGGCTTAATTAAATAAGACTTATTAAAAAGACTATTGCTAACCTATAATTAGTTCTAACAATAGTCTTTTTTTCTTGAAAATTTATTTTAATTTATAATTCTTTTTAATTTCTTCATCGAAAGTTCCATCTTGATAAATTATTACAAAACTAGAAGAAGTTGACCATCTACAATTTCTTTTATTATAACTAGACCAAGTTGTATCATTTAAATAATTATGATAGTTTCTCATACCTAGTAATATATATGGTAGTAAAAATTCATCAATTGATAAGACTTTACAACTTTTTTTCATAAATAGATAATGAATATACAGAAAGAGCAAGCTATATTGAAGTTGATGTTTATTTTAAGCAAGGAACAACAATCAAAAAAGATTAATTTTGATATTTGATTTGCTCAGTATCAATTAATTCATATGTAATAAGATTATTATTGTTGAGGTTTTCTTTGAATAAATTTATCGCGGAAATCTGTTTGTTATTATAAGTATTATAATAATAAATTCCTTCATTTAAATTTAAACATGAAGTGTAGATAGTTATTTCATATTTATCATTTAGTTTACAACATCCTCTTTGTTGATTAACTGAATTCATTATATGGAAGAATTGACCTACACTTTTTGTTTCTTCTTCTGAACTAAGAGAATATTTTTTTATAAAATAGACTCTTACAAATCTTGACATTGAGGATAAATCTCCAGGTAAACCC